>NZ_LJOU01000066.1:0-35768 GCF_001672085.1 Anabaena sp. AL93
TTATACAATTTGACTCATTGATTTTATTAATGAGTTTAAGTTTTAATGCTGTTTTTAAGTTTATTTCTAGAAGGATATAAGTTATGATTAAGTCTTGATAGACTAACAATAAAATTATATTATATTTTCTGCCAGAAACCACCCTCATTCTTTATTGCTTCTTATTGAGAATGTATCTGAATCAATTTTCCTATCTAAAATTTGTTTTTTTATAGATAAATGTATTCTTTTACTCATTTTTCATCAATTTACCTCCGTAATCACCGTTTGTGACAGTCAAGGGTGCGGAATGTGGGATAAATTGAAATAAGATACCCGACTTCTTTTTTTATCTTGTATAAATAAATTATAAATTGATCTCAGAAGTCGGGTATCTGGATGTTATATTTTTCTAGATATCCAACTTATCACCCCGAATAGCATAATCTAATAATTCCATAGGGTGCATCACAGAAATAGTTTTACCTTGTAAATATTTACTAATCTGCAAACTACAACCAGGGTTAGGGGAAGCAATTAAATCAGCACCAGTATTTAATAAATTCTGCACACATCCTAAAATTACACCCACGCGATATCTTTTTTCACCCTTAGCTGGGATGATATCTGGTAAATTATCCTGAAAAGACTTAAGAGTAATTTCCGGTAAAATAGATTCCATAGCTGCTAACCGGGGAGATATAGCCTTAATTAACCCAGTTGCTTGTAATACCTTAGAAATTCCTAACTTTTGATAAACTAATAAAGGAAAAAGTAAAATTCTTAAAAGATCAGGATTAGGAAACAGAGAAAAAATTAATTGTCGAACCAACTTATCAGGTAAACTGCGATTATAATTCCTCTCCACCTGATGTCTAGTAGCCGAAATCAACTTATCATACTGGACACCAGAAGGACAAGTAGAAACACAAGCTAGACACCCCAAACAAGAATCAAAATGTTCAACAGTAGCCGTATTTAAAGCAATTTCACCCTCATTAATAGCATCCATTAAATAGATACGTCCTCTAGGTGAATCCATCTCCTTTCCTAATACTCGATAACTAGGACAAGTAGACAAACAAAAACCACAATGAACACAACTATCAATTAACTTAGGATCAGGTGGACAATTACCATCAAAACCCTTTAAATTCTTAATACTAGCAGTATTATTATTCACCGAACCTTCCGAAACTTGCATTTATATTCCTCCCCTCTTAACCTCTGTGACCTCTGTGCCTCTGTGGTTCGTTTATTAAAACTTAAATCCCACCCACAAACCGACCAGGACTTAAAATAAAATTCCCATCAAACTGTTCCTTAATGCGGCGCATTACCTGCAACCCATTACCAGTATACCCCCAAACATCAAACCTTTCCTTTAACTCAACAGGTGCAGATAAAATACTTAAAAAACCAGAATTTGCTGCACATAAATTCCGCAAAGGCAAAATCTGATCTTGATTTTCTAAACGCACCAAACCTAAACCACTACTAATATGAATTAAACCGACTTCTATTTGATTGATAATTTCCACAGCAGCAGTTGGTAATAAACCTATTTTGCAGGTAATCGTAGATTCTGAAACATGAGAATGTATTTGTTCTGGTAATCGTTGCCATAAATCAGCTTCCTGATTTCCTGAATAAATTACCTCATGTAAACCCAGCTTTTCGCCAATTGCTAATAGTCGTTTGCACTGTTCTTGGACACTTTCATTAATACTTTGAAAACGGGCAATTAAACCTATTCCTGTCCCCAAATCTAAATTAGTAACTAATTTACTGGATAATAAATCAGCTTGAGTTGGTGTTAATTCCGAACCTTGTAAAGTTCTCACTGCTTGGGATATGGCTTCTGCCTTCCCAGTTAATATCACAGTTCCCGAAGTTTCAGGAATCGGATAAACTCGAAAAGTGACTTGGCTGATAATTCCTAAAGTACCGTAAGCCCCAGTAAATAATTTCATTAAGTCGTAACCAGCGACATTTTTGACAACTCGTCCCCCAGCTTTAGCGATTTGTCCATCTGCGCGGATAAAAGTTATACCTAAAAGTTGGTCACGCACACCACCGTAACGCTGACGCAGAGAACCTGTATCAGCCGTAGCAACGATACCGCCTATGGTAGCAGAATCAGGAAAAGCTGGATCAAGTGCTAAAAATTGGTGATGTTTAGCCAAAATCTCTTGAAGCTGGGCAAATTTCATCCCTGCTTCCACGGTGACAGTTAAATCACCAACTGCGTGTTCTATGAGTTGGTTAATCCGTTCGGTACTGACAATAATATCAATATTTTTAGCCAAACTACCCCAATTGATTTTACTACCACTACCACAAGTGAGAACGCGCCATTTATGACTGTTGGCGATCGCTATCACTGCGGCTAATTCTGCTTGGCTATGGGGATAAATCACACAACTAGGCTGGCTTTTGGAGTCTATCCCTTGTTGGATATGATGCTGTTGGGTGGGGGTAAGATTTTCCCACGATATAATGGAGGTTTCAGGGCTGAGAATAGAAATTAAAGTAGATGCTATTGAATTCATTAGTCTATTTTTTATATCCTTCTTAATTAATTTAATATGAATTGTATTTCGCACAAAGGAACAAAGTCATAAAATTAGGGCGGGGAAACCCCACCCCTACGTGACAATTAGCCTTTATCTAGCCGCAATACAGCCATAAAAGCTTCCTGGGGTACATCTACTGTACCTATAGCTTTCATGCGTTTTTTTCCTTTGGCTTGCTTCTGCAATAGTTTCTTTTTGCGGCTGATGTCGCCACCGTAGCATTTAGCTAACACATCTTTTCGCATGGCGGGGATATGTTCACTGGCGATAACTTTTGCGCCAATGGAAGCTTGAATGGGGACTTTGAATTGATGACGGGGAATTAGTTCTTTGAGTTTTTCCGCCATTGATCTACCGACATTGTAGGCTTTATCTCTGTGAACGATCATGGCTAGGGAATCCACTGGATCACCGTTAATCATGATATCCAATTTTACTAAAGGATTTTCTCGGTAGCCAATCAGATGATATTCCATACTGGCGTAACCGCGAGAACGGGATTTCATTTGATCAAAAAAGTCGGTAACAACTTCGGCTAAAGGCAATTCATAAGTGAGTGTGGTCCGTCCTTGGGTGAGATATTTCATATCTTTGAAGATACCGCGACGGTTTTGAGACAACTCCATTAAAGAACCAACGTAGATTTCGGGAGTAATCATTTCTACTTTGACGTAGGGTTCTTCAATTCTGTCGCGCTCATTGGGGTTAGGTAAGCGGCTAGGATTATCAATGTACAGTTCTTCCCCTTTGATGGTGACGACTTTGTAAACCACTGAGGGGGCGGTAATGATTAAATCTAGGTTATACTCACGCTCTAAGCGTTCCTGGACGATTTCCATGTGCAGTAGTCCCAAAAACCCGCAACGGAAACCAAAACCCATTGCACTGGAGGTTTCTGGCTCATACTGTAATGCGGCATCATTAAGTTCTAGTTTTTCTAAGGCTTCCCGCAAGTCTTCAAACTGATCTGCGTCTATGGGGAACATTCCACAAAATACCATGGGATTGGCTTCTGCGTAACCAGGTAAGGCTTCGGTGGCTTTGTTTTTGCATAGGGTAATGGTATCTCCTACTCTGGCATCAGCTACGGCTCTAATCGCTGCACCTAAATAACCTACTTCTCCGGCATGGAGTTCTTCAACTGGCTTTTGGGTGGGAGAGAGTACGCCTAGTTCATCAATGACATATTCTTTACCGGATGCCATTAAGTAGATGCGATCGCCTCTTTTGACAGTTCCATCCATGACCCGGAAATAAACAATTACACCCCGGTAACTATCATAGTAACTATCAAAAATCAGCGCTCGCAGGTTTTCATTTACAGTGTCAGCGGGTGGGGGAACTCGTTCGACAATTGTTTCTAAAATCTCAGCAATGCCAATTCCCTCTTTTGCTGAAGCCAAAATTGCACCACTGCAATCTAAACCAATAATTTCTTCAATTTCGCCAATTACTCGCTCTGGTTCTGCTCCTGGTAAATCAATTTTATTTAAAACCGGAATAATTTCTAGATTACTCTCTAGAGCTAAATACACATTGGCTAGGGTTTGCGCCTCTACGCCTTGGGACGCATCCACAACTAACAATGCCCCTTCACAAGCCACGAGGGAACGGGACACTTCATAGGAGAAGTCTACGTGACCAGGAGTATCAATTAAATTGAGAACGTACTGCTGACCATCCTTGGCAGTATAATTCATCCGGGCAGCTTGCAGCTTAATTGTAATGCCGCGCTCCCGTTCCAAATCCATGTTATCGAGAAACTGCTCTTTCATCTGTCTATCTTCTACAGTCCCAGTAGCCTGTAGCAAACGATCTGCGAGAGTTGATTTCCCGTGATCAATGTGAGCAATAATACAAAAGTTGCGAATGCGATCTGCGGGAACGTCAGTCATATACCATCTTTGCTCTAAAGCAAACCAAAGTGAAAGCTATTTACTCCATGTATTTTAATGCTTTTTGAGGTAATAAGGGAAGAGGGAACAGGGAAGAGGGAAGAGGCAGGGGGCAGGGGAGAAATTTTCTTCTTTCTTCTTTCTTCTTTCTCCTGAACTCCTGACTCCTGAACTCCTGTATGACAACTTACGCTATTATTTAGAATCTATTTCTAGCTCCCAGTATTGATGACTCAGCAGTTTACAATTGGATAGACTCAATTATAAATATCATGACTGCTGAAAAACAGTTTCAATAAACCTATTTCAGAGTATTTAAACCCATGAATATGCAGGAACAACCCAACAGTGCAGATAAAAAACGCGCTGAGAAGACAGAAATCGCTCTTAATCTAGATTCTGAATTAATAGAGCAAATTCAACATCTAACTAATGATCCCAGTAAGGTGATTGAGGTGGCTATTCGTCAATGGTTACGGGGTGATTTTAATAGAGATGATGAGTTAACACGTACCCCTCTACGAACACCTGTTCCCCCCCGTGGTGAATGGAATGATTAAACCGACTTGACAGGTATCAGCTAATAATAAGAAATGTAAAAATTAATCTCTTAAATGCCAGAAAAGTCAAAAATCCACCCTGGAAAAATGTAAAACCTGTAAAAGTTTATGCCAGAATTTAATTAGCTTTAGTATAAGCACGGTAGGAACCTTTTTGTCTATCCAACTCGATTAATGACTATTAGTGCCTTATTTGGCAACAAACAGTTGATAGCTTGGGAAAAAGACTCAACCTAGAACGCTGTATTATTTGCCCTTATCAACCCCCTAATCCCAAGGTTCAGGTAATTGCGGAGTATCATCAACCAGAGCAAATTTCTATTCTTGACTCAGAAATAGATATATCTTCTGAGCCGGCTTTTGCTCAAGCATTAGCGACTTTAGAGCCTGTGGTGATGGCAGTTTCATTTAATCACCAATCTCCACAGTCTCAATCTCTGGTTGTTGCGACTTGTTACAAAGACAAAGCTAATGGTTTGGCTGCTCTTAGTTTTGTTGATGAATGCCATCCACTAACACAAGCAGAATTAGAATTAGCCAGGGAAGTGGCAGATCAGTTAGGAACAGCGATCGCTCATGCTACTTTATATCAAGAACTAGAAGAATCCCGACAAAAAGCTGAAGAAGTTTCTCGCTTAAAAAGCGAATTTCTGGCTAATGTCTCCCACGAAATTCGGACTCCTCTCAATGTCATGATTGGCTTCTTAAAGCTAATTTTAGAAGGAGTTACAGATGATGCTCAAGAACAACATGAGTTTATTTTAGAAGCTCATGAATTATCTTTGCATCTGTTAAATATCCTCAATGATATTTTGGACTTTGCTAAAATTGAAGCAGGTAAAATGGAATTAGACTGTTCACCAGTCAATCTCAAAGAATTATTTGATGACGTTGAAGGCTTTACCCGTCAGCAAGCGGAGGTGAAAAATATTAGTTTTCACATGGAAATGCCTGCAATTTCCGATGCAATTATTGTTCAAGGCAACTATAAGAGATTATTACAAGTAATGCTAAATTTAGTAGGTAATGCTATTAAATTTACCCATGAAGGTAGTATTACTATCAGTGCTGATTTAATACCAAAAAAACACCCTACAACAGTCAAAGTTCGCGTTGTTGACACAGGTATTGGTGTTTCCTTAGATAAGCAAGATAAGCTATTTCAATTATTTTCTCAAATTGATGGTTCTCGGACTCGTCACTATGGTGGTACAGGTTTAGGACTCACCATATCCCAAAAGCTCATAGAAGCAATGGGTGGTGAGGGACTCGGTTCAACGGTGACTTTCACTGTGCCACTGTATCAACAACCATTGATGGTTTAGAAGAGGCAAGAGGCAAGAGGCAAGAGGCAAGAGGCAAGAGGCAGGAGGGAAGAGGCAAGAGGCAAGAGGCAAGAGGCAGGAGGCAAGAGGCAAGAGGCAAGAGGCAAGAGGCAAGAGGCAAGAGGCAAGAGGCAAGAGGCAAGAGGCAAGAGGCAAGAGGCAAGAGGCAAGAGGCAAGAGGGAATTAATGGTTTTCGATAGAGTTTATTTCTTGTAGAGTCTGCCAACCGGCGTACCATTGGGAATTATCTTGTAATAATTTAGCATTTAACCAAAAGCGTACTTGAGGATCACAAGCTGCTACCATTTCCGCATATACCCATTTGCCCTGATTTTTGCGGTTAACAACCTGAAAATGTCGCCAACCATCAACTTTTTTTTGTGCAGTCCATTTAGAACCCAGCAAGTAAGGAAATTTTTGTTTTTTAGTCATTTGTTCGTTGTCAATGGTTAAGAACTTGCTTATCTTCCCTGTTCCCTGTTCCCTATTCCCTGTTCCCTGTAAAGTTTTATATCAGATATTTTATAATTTAATAAATATTTACTAATCCAGGAACAATGGTAACAAAAAGGGAAGCGATCGCTCATAAAATTTCTTTATTGCCAATTTTACGCCTGAATCAGAACACCCGATTTACCTGATCCCCAAATCTCACCTTTATTTTCAACCGACCGTTGACAATACTTTTCTGGCTGCACACACCGTAAATACCAGCAATATCGTCAAGGGTTACAAGAGTAAGCAAATATTATGGAATAAATAGATTTTTGTATATGGATTTTTTTTGTCTTTTGAAACTATTTTTATAAAAACAAAAGATTAAAACTTTAAAAAATAGAATTTTTAGTTCTTTAAGACTAATAAATGGCTTAATAGTTTATAAATAAAGTATTTAATCACTTAAATAGCTGATATCAGCATCTTTCAGATTCTGGTCCCCTTTCCTTTCCAGAGAATTTGCACAATAATGACACTCAAGCACCTCACACATCCCCGAATCAATGTAGATACAGGCAAATGTTTGAGCTAAGAGTTTGTAAAGAAACTATAAGAGAGGTACAACAATGAAACTAGCAGTTTACGGAAAAGGTGGAATCGGCAAATCTACAACCAGTTGTAATATCTCTGTAGCTCTGGCTAAACGAGGTAAAAAGGTCTTACAAATTGGCTGTGATCCCAAACATGACAGCACCTTTACCCTGACTGGGTTTTTGATTCCCACCATTATTGATACCTTGCAAGAAAAAGATTATCACTACGAAGATGTTTGGCCAGAGGATGTAATTTACAAAGGTTATGGCGGTGTTGATTGTGTTGAAGCAGGTGGACCTCCAGCCGGTGCCGGTTGTGGTGGCTATGTAGTTGGAGAAACAGTCAAATTATTAAAAGAACTTAATGCTTTTGATGAATACGATGTAATTTTATTTGATGTCCTTGGTGACGTTGTTTGTGGTGGCTTTGCCGCACCGTTAAATTATGCAGATTATTGCCTAATTGTTACAGATAATGGTTTTGATGCTCTATTTGCAGCCAACCGGATTGCTGCTTCCGTTCGGGAAAAAGCTCGGACTCACCCCTTGCGTTTAGCGGGATTAATCGGTAATCGTACCTCCAAGCGGGATTTAATTGATAAATATATAGAAGCCGTGCCTATGCCTGTTTTAGAGGTATTACCTTTAATTGAAGATATCCGCGTTTCCCGCGTCAAAGGCAAAACTTTATTTGAAATGGCAGAGTCAGATCCTTCTCTAAGCTACGTTTGCGACTACTACCTGAATATTGCTGATCAAATTCTCGCTCAACCCGAAGGTGTCGTTCCCAACGACTCTCCTGATCGTGAACTTTTTTCTCTATTGTCAGATTTTTATCTCAATCCAGTAAAAGTTAAAGCCACAAATGCTGAAGAGGAATTAGACTTGATGATTGTATAAAACATTTTACCTCTCAGGATGGACTTATGGCTTTCTTTGATAGTTTTACCGATTCGATCAAACAAAAGTGGCTGCAATTCTTTCAAGCCAATCGTGAATGGATTACGCTTCAAATGACAGTTGAATCAGTTTATACCCCCGATGGCGGCAAGCGTCCGTCTTCTTACCTCATCCTGGGAGTCATCAATGCTCTAGAACCAAAATTAGCCCAGCTAATGTTCCCCTTTGCCAAACTGAATCCAGATGCGGATATTTTAATTGAAGTTCTGGATTTGCATTTTGACCCTGATATTGCCCTTGGTAATCGTCTCAGCCCCACAGTAGAACCGGAAATGTACTCTCGTTCGTCGGCTGTGGTGGCAGATATGCCTGAATCAGAATCTTTCTCAGTCACTGGGATCAATCTGAATAATTTGGGAACCGAGACGCAAGCCACTTGCGCTATAGATAGAGATCATGAAGGTTTTGGTGGTATTTCTTTATCCGATGAAGGTGTTTCCCATCACTCAGAAGCATCATCCAGATTAGAAGCAATGGGTGATTTTGGTCATACCTCCTTTAATCCGATGTCTTTAAGTGATGAAGACGCTTTTGGAGAGATACCTGATAATGCTTTTGGGGAAATGACCGAAAATGCTTTTAGTGGACTGAATCTATCTGAAGATAATTCTTTGGATGAACTAAATACATCTGAAGAAAATGGATTTGATAATGTAGTTTCAGACATCTGGGGTGATGAAACTTCGCTGCATAATGGTGACGACAATTTGGAAGAACTACCATCTGAAGTTTTTAATGAATCAGAAATGGCTCGTCTCTTCCCTAACAATTAATTGTTGAAAGCAGAATTTAGGTGACAGGTGACAGGTGACAGGTGACAGGGAAGAAAGTAGGGGGAAATGAATAACCCAATCATCAATCACCAATCACCAATCACCAACCATCTACTTTCCAAGTTAAAAAAAATTAAAGGGAGAATATTAATATGACTGTTGCTCAACAGCCTGAAGCTTTAAATTTTGAATGTGAAACCGGAAATTATCACACTTTTTGTCCTATTAGCTGTGTGGCTTGGTTATATCAGAAAATTGAAGATAGTTTCTTTTTGGTAATTGGCACGAAAACCTGCGGTTACTTCCTCCAAAATGCTATGGGGGTGATGATTTTTGCTGAACCTCGCTATGCTATGGCTGAGTTGGAAGAGGGGGATATTTCGGCACAGTTGAATGATTATGAAGAATTAAAACGTTTGTGTGAACAAATTAAACGCGATCGCAATCCTAGTGTAATTGTCTGGATTGGTACTTGCACAACCGAAATTATTAAAACCGATTTGGAAGGTTTAGCACCTAAATTAGAAGCAGATTTAGGTATTCCCATTGTTGTCGCCCGTGCTAACGGACTCGACTACGCATTTACCCAAGGAGAAGACACTGTGTTAGCCGCTATGGCTCATCGTTGTCCTGAAAAGTCTCCAGTATCGGAAACTGAAAAAGGCGAGCGTAACGCCATTCAGAAGCTGATGAATTTTGGTAAGAAAAAAGAAGACATCGCTCAAGATGAATCTGAGTATGTAAATCATACACCTTTGGTGCTGTTTGGTTCTTTACCTGACCCAGTTGTCACCCAATTAACCTTGGAACTGAAAAAACAAGGTATCAAAGTTTCTGGGTGGCTACCGGCAAAACGGTTTACAGAATTACCTGTGATTGAAGAAGGGTATTATGTCGCTGGTGTCAATCCTTTCCTCAGCCGCACTGCTACAACTTTAATGCGTCGTCGCAAGTGTAAACTCATTGGCGCACCATTCCCCATTGGTCCTGATGGTACTCGCGCTTGGATTGAAAAAATCTGTTCTGTATTGGGAATTACTCCCCAGGGTTTAGATGAAAGAGAAGCGCAGATTTGGGAAAACTTAGAAGAATACGTGCAATTAATTCGCGGTAAATCTGTGTTTTTCATGGGTGATAATTTATTAGAAATTTCCTTAGCGCGGTTCTTGGTGCGTTGTGGTATGACTGTTCAAGAAATCGGCATTCCTTACATGGATAAACGCTATCAAGCTGCTGAATTAGCTTTGTTAGAAAAAACTTGTCAGGAAATGGGTTCACCTTTACCAACAATTGTTGAAAAGCCGGATAATTACAATCAAGTTCAACGCATTTATGAGTTAAAACCAGATTTGGTAATTACTGGTATGGCTCATGCTAATCCATTGGAAGCACGGGGTATTAATACTAAGTGGTCTGTGGAATTTACTTTTGCACAAATTCACGGTTTTGGTAATGCGCGTGATGTTTTGGAGTTGGTAACTCGTCCTTTAAGAAGGAATAATAATTTGAAGGATTTGGGTTGGGATAAGTTGGTAAGAGAGGAAGCGCAGGTTTAGATTTTGCGTTTTATTCGGCAATTTTAGGACGAGCTTTTTAGTTCGTCCTTTTTTTCACGCAGAGACGCAAAGAGAGGAGAAATGTTATAATTGGTAAGTTATGCTTTTGATTTAGTGGATAGAGCTATATGAACCATCAACTATATGAACAAGATTTTAATCTTTGGAGAGAAACTATCATTACACAAATCAAAGAAAAACATTTTCATGATGTTGATTGGGAACATTTATTATTAGAACTGGATGATATGGGTAAATCGGAAAAACGGTCTTTCTTGAGTAATTTAACAATTTTAATTGCTCACTTACTCAAGTTAACTGTTCAAGCTGATGCTCCTGAAATGATGAAAGGAAGTTGGTACAGTTCTATTACTGAACATCGTTTTAGAATTAAAAAAGATTTACAAGAAAATCCTTCTTTTAAAAATTATCTGCATGAAGTAATTTCTATAGCTTATGCTGATGCTAGAAAACTGGCAATTAAAGAAAGTAAAAATGCAAAATTGGGAGTGAGAAAACCAGATGAATCAGAATATCCTCTTGATTTACCTTTTAGTTTAGAACAGTTACTAGATGAGGATTTTTATGGAGATATGTTATAATACTAAGTAATTGGACAAAAATATTTACAGTCATTGCAGGGTAATGCTTTAATTCAGGTAAAACAGGCGATTTATGATTGTTTGAAAGCCAATAATTATGACCCAAAAACATTAAGTCATAATCGCCAAAGTCCTTATGTTTTAACTGAGGAAACGGGTATAAATTTAGCTTTGTTATTTCAGACGATTCAACCACTTTCTAAACCTGAAAGAATTGCTAATATTGCCCAAGGTATCAAAGCAATGAGTTATGAGGAATCCCATTACTGGTTTGCTAAGATTAGTAATGGGAAGCGTAGTCAAGCTTTAAAAGCGATTAGGGTATTATTAGGAGATTGAGGTTTGTTAACTGTTGACTGTGGTGTAAGTAGGTTGGCGTTGAAAATTGTCGTTATGGCAAGGCAAAAGGCAAGAGGCAAGAGGCAAGAGTGAAGAGGGTTTGGGCGATTTCACGTTTCTTTACACAGTTTGGTTTTATTGTGTTCACCTACTTAATTAATTAAAGGTAATAAAGATGGCTTACAGTGATTTTAAATTAAGTGAAATTATCCAAAAATTTGAATTGACATTAAACGAAGTATCAGGATTATTTGGAGATGTTCCAGAGGAAGAATCTAGTGATTTACTAAGAACAATCCTCAAGGAAAATGTTGATTTAGCTGTTTCAATTAATACAGAAAAAGCCCGTTCTGAGATGATAATTAGTCCAATTTTACTGGAAGTAAGAAGAAAGTTAAATAATGAAATCAGTTTATTTTCTGGGGTGGATTTTAATGTAGATAATCAACAAGGGTTAAATGGTTTTTGCGATTTTCTGATTAGTCTTTCTAAAGAACAGCTTTTTGTCCGCGCACCTGTAATTACATTGGTAGAAAGTAAAAATGAAAACTTGAAATCCGGTTTGGCTCAATGTATAGCTGAAATGTTGGCTGCTCAATTATTTAATGAACAGAAACAAAATCAGATTAAAATTGTTTATGGTGCTGTAACTATCGGTACTATTTGGCAGTTTTTGAAGTTAGAAGATAAAGTAGTTTCTATTGATTTAACTGAATATTATATCAAGGATGTAAAAAAGATTTTAGGAATTTTAATCAGTGCAATTAAGCAGGAATAATTGTCTGAATCAGGATTTCCAGGATTAGAGGATGTACAGGATGGGTTTATTTGTGAGAATCAGGATTAAAGGATTTTGAGGATGTGGGTTTGTGTTTGATATTTTTTTGTCTGAATCAGGATTTCCAGGATTAGAGGATGTACAGGATGGGTTTATTTGTGAGAATCAGGATTAAAGGATTTTGAGGATGTGGGTGAATCTGCGTCAGAAGGGTTAAACTTGCAAAATTGTGGGGTATTAATCAATTATGATATGCCCTGGAATCCCATGCGTGTGGAACAAAGAATTGGCAGAATTGATAGAATTGGACAAAGGTATGAAACTGTCCGCATTCACAATTTTTATTATGATGGCACTGTAGAAGCAAAAGTTTATAGAAAATTGCGCGATCGCATTAACGCCTTTGCTACAGTTGTTGGTAATCTCCAACCCATTTTAGCTAAAGTTCCCACTTTCATTGAACAAGCTGCGATGAGTGCAGATCCAGAAGAAGAGGATGTATTAATGTCTGAGTTTGACTCGGTATTAAACGCACCTCTCCGTCCAGGAATTGAAGCAATGGTGACAATGGATTTAGATGCTGATTTAGCGGAAATTCAAAAGCCTATTCCACCTACTCCTTTTACACCAGAAACCATTGAACATTTATTTACCACATCAACAATTTTAAAATCTACTGGGGTGATTTTTCAGCTAAAAGACGAAAAAACGTGGCTACTTACCTATAAAAACCGGGAATACATGATTACTTTTTACCCAGATATGTTTGATGAAATACCTTCTCTGAGATTAATGAATTTTGGAGAACCTTTGTTTGCGGAGTTTTTGCAGATGACACAAAACTTATAGATTTATCTGAAGAATAAACCCAATTTCCAGTTTTATACACCTTAAGCATCTCATTTTTTGGGTTTTAAGGCAATATTTCTGGAAATACCTCAGCTATTATATTACTTTGCTGAACACAACCTACGTAACCGCAAATGTAGAGAATTAAGAAGAGTTGCATCCTCTATAAATCATTGGGTTGATAATATAAAAGTCAGAACTAATTGACGAGAATTTCTAATTCTTGTGTCGTTTTTTAACACAGAAGGTAGGGAGGGTTCTTTCAGTTTTCAGTAGAAATTAAAGGGGGTATCTGTTATGAAAGAATACATGAGTATTTTAGAGGGATTAGTTGATCAGTTGACACTAGCGGCAATTTTAGAGATGCTAGAGCGAATATGCCATAAAAAAGCGGAAAATCTGAGAACTCACTGGAATGATGAAGAATCTGCAAAACTGTGGGATAAAGCAGCTAGACAGATAGAAAATATCAATGTTGATATTTAAATGTTACGAAAAAAAACTCCTAGTTGATGGTTATTTTCAGTTAATGGAAATAACCAACTTTTAATTTTGTGGATAGATAATTACCCCAAAAAGCCAGCGAGTAGTAGTGGTAATAGTATCAAAGCAGACCCAATTAGAACCAGGGTGGCTGGATCAATTTTAATGTGGTTCTTTTGTGGATTACGCATTTAGTGAAGTTCCGAAAAATAGTTATTTTAACACAATCTGAATTCAATAATTATCTGAGCAAAACTAATTTAAAATTTTGAGAACAAACAAAGATATCTGTATTCTTGGTTTGTTCCCTACCCCAAATATAGCATTTATTTTATTTACAATCATTCATGCGAATAAATATCTTGTGATAACAGCCTACTGCTTGTCCAAACCAAAGCCTATCTAAATTTCCCACACAGGCTTTTCCCAAAGACGTTCCTACAGGTTTGGGTAAATATCCTATGGGGGTATCTGTGGATAATTGGAAATGAGATTCTATATGGGTTATATTTTCTGGGTTCCATCCTACTTTTTGACGAAATTTCTGATCTATTTTATAATTAAAATTGATTTGACCATTATTTTCTTGGTTCCAAATTTTAGTTTGGACACTAAAACCAAATCTATTTTCACTAGCATCTAACCACAAATTGTCTATATTCTGTAAAGCTTCACAAGGAAAAGTTTCAATAGCTCTGGTACTTAACCAATTATTATTTTCTCTATTAGTAATTTTCAACATTACTGATTGTGTTTCTTTCGCAGCATCTTCCCAATTTTTAGCTTGTAAATATTGACTCAATTGAGTATAATTCTCTTGTCTATGCTGAGGATGCCAATAAATCAAATTTTGAATTTGATAGGATGAAAAAAAAGATAAAAATGGCATGAAGCATATTATAATTAATATCAAATATCTAGTTATATAAGCAATAAATTGATGAATTTTTTGGTAATAGCGTTGATTGTTTGTTAGTATAGCCAGTAAATGGGAAATTTTTTTCATATCCTCATCTACAAATAGATATATGAGGAAAAATGGTAAACACAAAAATACCAAAGTGAGGATAAAATTCCCAACGGGATTATTAATAATTTCTGGTGTGAGAATAATTAGAGGTATTGTAAAATATACTAACGTCCATAACAAAAAAAGCTTGCAAATTAAAACAAGCAACTTCAACAAAAATTTATTAACTATCAAATATTTGATCATACTCTATATATTTTATGATTTACCTGCATCCGCTTTCAGATTTTATCTCATCTAATTTGATCATTACTTCGGCACAGCCTAACTATTACTATGAAGGAAAATGCCCCCAAACAGGGGAAATACTCAGATTACCCCGTACCCCTTTAGCGGAAGCTATAGCTAATAATCTGATGCAACAACTTGAGCAAAATCATCTTTATTCCCAGGAGGGAAAAATGTATGGTATTTTGTTGGTTGAATTACCCAATGGTGAACCAAGAGTTATTAAAGCATTTTCCGGTTTATTAAATGGTAATAGTATGCTTAAAGGTTGGGTTTCACCAATTCCTGGTAGGGAAGAAGTGGTTTTATTAGAAACTCAGACCTTAGCCAAGTTAGAAGCCATTAAACAAGAAATTATTAGCCTTGAGAAACTTTCAGAAAGAGAAGAATATAAAACTCTATCTGCTGAATATACTCAACAGTTACAGGCTCTTAGTTTACACCATTATCGTAGCAAACTACAACGACAGACACAACGTCAAGAATTTTGGCAAACTCTCACGGATGAATCTCTGAAAATTGCGCTGGAACAATTGGAAACAGAAAGTCGTCTACAAGGAATTGAACGTCGCCATCTTAAACGTCGTCAAAATGAAATTTTACAACCTTTACAGAAAATTATAACATCAGCAGATCAGAAAATTGCCGTACTAAAACAACAGCGTAAACAACTATCCCGACATTTACAAACAGAAATGCACGCTGCTTATAGCTTAACTAATTTTCAAGGACAATCTTTATCTCTACAGCAATTATTACCAACAGGAACACCAACTGGCACAGGAGAATGTTGCGCTCCTAAATTATTACATTATGCAGCTACTCATCAACTAAAACCTTTAGCAATGGCTGAATTTTGGTGGGGTAATTCTACTGTAGAGGATAAAATACAGGGAGAATTTTATGGCGCTTGTTTGGAAAGATGTCAGCCATTAATGGGATTTTTGCTATCAGGATTAAAGCCAAATCAAGTAGAAATAATTTATGAAGATGAATGGCTAATTGCTGTGAATAAATCATCAGGACTATTATCTGTTCCTGGTCGTTATTTTCATAATCAAGATAGTGTAATCAGTCGTTTACGTCATCTATATAATCAAGAAATAATCGCGGTACATCGTTTAGATCAAGATACTTCCGGGATTCTCTTAATAGCTAAAGATCCAGTTACTTATTCTCAAATAAGTAAACAATTCCAAAAAAGACAAGTATCTAAAGTTTATGAAGCTTTGCTGACAGGTTCTCTAGCTATTAATGAAGGTGAAATTAATTTACCTTTATGGGGAAATCCTGATCATCGTCCTTATCAAGAAGTGGATTTATCACGAGGTAAACCTAGTTTAACTCACTTCCGCGTTATGAACAGAGAAGGAGATTATACCCGTGTTGAATTTGTGCCTTTGACTGGACGGACTCATCAATTACGGGTTCATGCTGCTGATACAAGAGGACTGGGAATGGCAATTTTGGGGGATAAACTCTATGGTTATCATAGTGATACTGATAGATTATATCTGCACGCGAGAGAGTTGAGGTTTCAGCATCCTCATGTAGAAAAAATCTTCCACTTACAGGTAAAAACACCATTTTAATTATAATTAGGGCTTGCTGAAAAAGTGGAAAAAGCCTTAATTTGTAGGTTAGGTTGTGAAACGTGAGCGTTCGCGGAGCAATCAGCAGGATATCTGAATTTGCAAAAATATCTTGACAAACACTTTAGGTTTATTATATTATTTAATATAACGAGCGTTCGATATAGAAACGATAGCTGTTATGCCGAAATTCTTGTTATTTGAATTTTATTTTCCACCGTAAGTTTACTTTGACCCAACGTACAAATTAAAAGTAGCCTGCACTTTTGGATATGACTAATGAATGAAGATAAAAACAATAATTCTGATCAGAAAGAGCCTATTGTCCACCTTCAGAGAATAGCTGATATTATATTCGCACTGGCAATGGCAGAGTGCTTCTTAGCTCTTGATTTTCCTGAAAATCTGCAACAGCCCACAGACTCAGAAATTGTGGCATTTTTACTAGCTCAAATAAAACCACTCACTAGCTACGCGATCGCATTTGTGACTGTTGGTTTCTACTGGCTAGAACATATCAAGCAATTTAAATATTACAAACAAGCAGATACAATTCATATCTCACTCTATTTACTTGATCTGATGGGAATACTTCTGATTCCTTACTCTGACACCCTAGTTATTTATTTTCCAGAAAATGCTCTTGTGAAAATATGCTTTAGCGTCAATACTGCATTCATTGGATTGATATCATTTATTAACTGGAATTATGCGACTTATAAACACCGACTAATTGCCGATGATCTAAATAGTGAAATTATTATTTCTACAAGATGGAAAATCTTGATAGAGCCGATGTTTTCCTTATTAACAATAGGAGTTGCTATTATCGATCAAGGTTGGTGGGAATATGTCTGGTTTTTATTACCAATTCCTTATCTCTGGACAGAGAAGATATTTAGCAAGGGTGCTGTCAAAAATAATCAACAGGCTGACAATAATTATGAAAAATATCAGGACAAGGAGTAGCTAATCATCCCCAAATACTAAATATACTTCGTTTACTGTATCTTCGCCTTAATATTGACATCTTTAAGCTGACCGTCTTCCATATAAATAATACGGTCAGCAATATCCAAAATGCGGTTATCGTGGGTAACAAGCAAAATAGTACAGCCTTGTTCTTTAGCAAGTTTCTGCATCAATTCCACAACATCGCGGCCAGATTTTTTATCAAGTGCAGCGGTAGGTTCATCAGCTAAGACAATTTTAGGCTGGCTAACTAAAGCACGAGCGATAGCCACCCGTTGTTTTTGTCCACCAGAAAGATTTTCGGGGTAGTAACTGATACGATCTCCCAAACCAACAGATTCTAGCATGGCGATCGCTTTCTTGTTGATATCATGATTTAGATATTCATCATGCAATTCCAAGGACATCCGCACATTTTCTTGGGTAGTTAAAAAGGTCATCAGGTTGTGCGCCTGAAAAATATAACCTATTTGACGGCGCAATTTAGTTAACTGTTGTTTATTTGCTCCACATATTTCCTGTCCTAAAATTTTCAAACTACCTTCTTGAGCAGAACGCAAACCACCCATTAAAGTCAAAAGGGTAGTTTTACCTGAACCGGAAGGTCCAGTCATAATCACAATTTCACCAGGTTGAATATCCAAATTAATGTCAAATAATACTTGTTTACGTAGCATACCTGATCCAAAATAATGATTCAGGTTACGCACTGAAATTACAGGTTCGGAAACAGGGAATGAAGAATCAGTAGTAACTGATTTAATTGTATGAGTGCGGCCGATTGACGAAGCTATGGCAGTGAGGAACATTGTGACTCCAGCTGCTACAAATAATCCCGTCAAACTGAATTCTACTAACACTCCAGAAACACCTTGAGAGAAGGGATCAAGAGCTACCGCAGCGAACATTGTCAGTCCCATCATTCGTCCCTGCATATTTGAGGCTGTATTTTGTTGCAGCCAAGTCATGCCCAGTACAGTGACAGTACCACCTCCTATCCCCATCAAGGCAATTATTCCCGATGCTATCCAAAAGTCCTGGACAAATCCTAATGCTATTAGTCCCGCACCCAGACCATAGCACAGTAAAACAAGAGGGGTTTTGAGACTCTTAATTGCACCCATTTGACTGGCAACTAAGACACCAAGTAATGCACCTATACCGTAAGCGGATTGTAGATAACCAAATGTTGTGGCATTAGCTCCAAACTTTACATTAACTAAGGCTGCAACGCCGATGATAATCGGACCTAACATTGCAAAATTAATCATTGCTAAAAGTAGCAAACTTATTCTGATAGCAGGCTGTGTCCAGGCATATTTTAAACCTAAAATAATCTCACCTGTTAAAGCTTGTTTCTCTGGTTCAGTTGCCAGAGGTTGACGGCGACGAGTCCGCACTAGGTATATGAACAAACTACCAAAGGCAAATATGAGTGTATTGATTGCAAAAGCAATGGTTAATCCAAACGCACCAATCATAAAACCCGCACCAGCAGGTCCGATGACTTCGGTAAACTGTTCACTGCCCTGTATCCAAGCGTTAGCTTCTGCTAATTGTGATTTTCTTACCAATTGAGGCAAGAGGGCAAGAATCGCTGGGTATAAAATAGCCTCAAACAATCCAAATAAAACAGCAATTACAATGAAAACAATGAGATTAAAACCATCTAATATTAGCAAAACAGTAGCAATTCCAATTAAAACAGTATTAATCAGACCTCCAATGATAGCGACATTTCGAGGTGACCAACGATCACTGATTGCACCACCTACCAACATAAACAAGGCTCGTGGAATTGCCGCCGCCACTAATACAGTACCAACAGCCAATCCTGAAGCTGTTTTCTGGAGTACCAACCATGTTAACGAAACCATCCAAAATTTAGCAGCAGACAAGATTAAAGTTTGCCCTAACCACAGCCAACGAAAGTTAGGGAAATATAAGGGCGATCGCAGCATCTACTCATTCTCATTCAGAAAATTTATACAAACAGGACTTACGCAAAAATTACGTGAAAGCCTTGATTTACCGTAGGGGCAATTCATGAATTGCCCCTACATTTGTAAGTCCTAACAAAATCAAAATTATTGCTGACTTATTCAGATTATGATTTGGGCTGATTTTGTATCTTGATTGTTGCGTACAAATTGTCTATATGTATCGATAATTCCGTGTGAAATATCTGGATTATCTGCACATAAAGCCTGATGTGCTTCTGGTAATTTATACCAAGGAATAGGGGGATACAAGTGATGAACATAATGATGACCTGCATTATGAAAGACAAAATTAATAACAGGATTCACATTCGATCTCGAACCTGAGAGAGTATTAAAATGTTCTTGCACTTCAGAGAAAAGTGATAAAAAAGAAAAACACCAGAATAAAGGCACAAACCAGTAAAGGAGTAAAATGTCTAAATGTCCTGACAAACTGAAACTTAGAATAACCGTTAACCAGAATAAATAAAGTTTGTAACTACGTTTTATACCATTAATGAGTGAACTCAATTTGAATGAATCTTGGAGCCAGGGATACAAAATGACTTCTAGGAAGAAGTAATACACAGAAAAACCCAGAAAAGGTTTAATAAACAATATCATAAATACATTCTTATCCGGTTTATTTAATCCCAGAAACTCATAATCTTCGGGTATATAATCCCCATCAGAGAATAAGTATTTATGATGCGGAAAGTGATGCTCTCGATAAGAAGAAATTGTCCTCAAAAATGGAAAACTATATAGAAATTCTAGTTTTTCATTCCATGATTGTTCGGTAAATAGATTATTGTGAGCTGCTTCATGTCCCAATGCTTCTCCTATGGCAAATTGAAAAATTCCTATTAACCAAACAGCGACCAGATAAATAAAGATATTATTTGCCCAAATACTAAACGCAGCAATTAAGAAAATTGCCATCCAGTCTCTTAGTAATGCTAAAAACGACTTGATATTATTACGCTCAACAAAGTCAATTGGTTTACTCTTGGTCATAAAATACCTCCTTTGTGATTTTACAACGGTTTTTGGATAAAAAGGAATAGGGAAAACTAGGTCGCCCACAAAGGGCTTGATTTTCACCTAACTTCTATTACAAGGATTATTTCGACCATAATTTTAGTCTACTTTAAACATCCAATGAACGAAAAGCTGATTATAGATTCTTTAGTAATGCCTAGTTGCCTCACTTTATAATCAGCCTATGGTAACCAGATTTGGTATAATAGAAGAAAGCCAACCTAGCCAAGTAAATTAAAGAGTTGAACTTGATTTACCAAGACGACGCAGTAATCGAAAATGAGATAAGAGAGCATCCCCAACGGATTCATACTTTTGATACTTAATCCCAAATTCATTACAGGTTTCCTCAACTAATGGAGCAATTAGAGGATAATTTACATGGCAAATATTGGGGAACAGATGATGTTCAATCTGAAAATTAAGTCCACCCGTAAACCAAGTCACGAAATTATTATGGTTCGCAAAGTTTATAGTATTTTCAATTTGATGAACAGCCCATTCACTTTCCACCATACTAGATTCTTCTGGAAGCTTAGTAAATGTTAGTTCTTCAAATCCGTGTGCAAGTGCATCACACAATGTGAATGTACCACAAGCAAATTGTACCAGTAAACAGCACAATAAAACATTCCAAAAAGAATGAAATATCAAAGGAATGCCAATAGCAAGAGTGAAAAATACTGCTTTACCGCTCAAAAAGATTACTAGCTCAATACCTTTGGGTCTAGGATAGTCAATATGGTAAAATTTCCCACGAAATAAATTTTCAAAATCATTAATCCAAGACCATTCTACTGTATATAAACCATAAACAAACCAAAGGTAATAATGTTGCCAACGATGATGGGGAAACCACTGCTGAGAAGGAGTTTTCCGAGCTAAAATTCCTAAATCTATGTCTTGGTCATATCCTGTCAGATTGACATATTGATGATGAAGCACATTATGTCCTATCTTCCAATAATAGGAACTTAAACCTATTAAGTCAATCGACATGGCCATCATTTTATTTACCCAAGGTATGTCTGAATAAGCATTATGAGAACCATCGTGCTGAATGTTGAAACCAACTTCTGACACGGCTATTCCAACGACAATGGATAAAATTAGAGCCTGCCACCATTGTTGTGCAAAGAAAACCAAAGACAGATAGGAAACTACAAGACTGACAAGTATGATAACTGTTTTTAAATACATCTGGGGACAGTCTCGTTTTTTTCGTCCAGTGGTTTTAAAAAAATCTTCAACTCGTCTGTTTAACGCGGCTCGAAACTCTGTATTTTGAGCAAATTTTAGCTTTCTAATTGATTCCATCGTTAAGGGTGGAAATACTGTTTGTGTCATAAAATAGCTCCTTTGTGATTTAACAACGGTTTTTGGATAAAAGGGAATAGGGAAAATTAGTAGTCTGTCAATCCAAAAATGACGGATGAAGGCAAGCAGGGAAGAAGAGGAGCAGGAGAGCAGGGGAGTAGGGGAAGAATAGAACTTTTTTTCGGACATTATCCGTCAAAATATCTTTGACAGACTACTAGGTTGCCCACAAAAGGCTTGGGTTTCACTTATAGCGTTTCCCAGTCTAATGAAGTACAAAATTATCTGTGTTTATCTGCTGCGTCCATCTGCGTTCAATTGTTACTGCTTGTACCTGACTTGAATGGGAATGGCTATAGATTTGACACAAGTTCGCGCAATTACTTATTCAGCACTACTCAGCACAAATTCTATATATTGATGAGTAAACTGCTTATCACATGGTGGACACCAGTGTAAATAAGTATCAACCTGGTCTGTATTGATATTTCTGAACATCGTATTAAATTGGTTTTCTAACTCAGGTGATACCACTGATTTCAATAGTTTCATGCCCTTTTTGTTCGTATAACGAACATATTCTTCATACTTGTCAACGAAACTTCTGAGTGGCACAAGCTCAATGTGCTTATCCAATTTGTCAAAATAGCTAATTACATCAGACCAATTGAGTGGATGTGGGTTATAGAAAGTGTAGTTGTGTTTTCTCTCATTGGTAGGTAGTAAAGATGTAGAAATAATTGCCTTGGCAGCATATTCAACTGACATCAAATCGAAATCAGCATCCATATCAGGTATGCAGCCTATATGATAAATTGCACAGAGGAAATTTTCAAAGGCATCTTCATCAATAAAAAAGTCATCGTCAATATTTTCATAAGCCTTTTCTATCAAGGTAAATAGCTTATTCAATGGGGTATTTTTCTCAATATTTGCGACCCGCAAAGTATATAGATATCCCAACCGATAGTTAACCCAAGGATATCCCTGTTCTACTAGACGCAAGACGATTTGCTCTGTCACATACTTGGTTTGTGCATATCCATTCACCAAACCAATAGGGGTGGGATTTTCAGCGCAGTTTTCTAACAAGGATGTAGCGCAACTCGACACATTATAAAGAGGCTTGACCTTTCCAGATAATGCGAAATCTGCGACTTCAATCGTACCAACAACATTTGTGTTCTTGATGATGTCGTAGGGAAGATAGAAGTTATCCACAGCCGCTACATGATATACGCTGTCAATATTTTTTGCCAATTCATCATAGCGATCTTCTTCTAGTCCAAACCGCTTTTTAGACATATCACCGATGATGATCCGTACACGATTTTCCCATCCTTGTAGCAGCTTGACATCAAACTTTTGCGCGGTTTTCTTGATTCGTTGAAGACCTGCTTCCTCATTGGCCGCTCGAACTAAACAAGCAATATTCAGATCGGTAGTGTCAAGGAGTTCTTTCAAGAAATAAGTACCGACAAACCCAGATGCTCCAGTTAGTAAGCAAGTTTTGGTTTGAGTTTTCTGGCTGAGATCAGCTTTGTGGTCACGATTACGGAGAAGATATTCTAAAGCATTTTCTATCTCCAGATTAAGAGGTTGACTATGGGTAAGTCTCACTTTCAACGAGTCTTCATTAGAGATAACACCAGCTATATCGTCAATCATCCCCAAGAAAGTATTGGCGTAGAAAAAAGCTTCTGTAGGAATTTGACAACCCAGTTCTGCTTCCAATATGCTATGAATCTCAATGATTTTCAAAGAGTCAATCCCATAGAAGAAGATAGACTTCTCTACATCGAAATCAACCATCCGCACTTCATATTTCTTAGTCAGAATCTGGATGAGACTGGTAAAGACTTTCAGGTGCATTGGGCCCATAGAAGTTATGCGTTCAAAGGTCTTTTCAATGTTCAACATACTAATTTCTCCTGGGGATTGATTTGTAGATTTGTCTTGAGGCCATTTAGCTAAAGCATCGGTACAGCCTTGAAGAAACTCTTGCTTACACTGTTGTCTACGAATTTTGCCACTAGATGTTTTCGGGAGTTGCATATATCCTAAAAACACGATTTGGCGTAATTGGATCTCGAAGTTCTCTCCCACCGCGACAGAAATAGCTTCTACCAGTTCTTCCAAATAACCAGATCGCCGTAGATTGATGACACCAGTTTTTGTCAATTCGGCGAAAATCACCAAATCCTCTCCAGTCTGACCGGGAACACTGAAGGCCGCAACAGAACCGGAGCGAATATCAGGATGTGTTTCTTGAACACAAATCTCAATGTCTTGGGGATAGTAATTCACACCATTGATGATAATGATGTCTTTCATTCGGCCTGTAATGTATAGTTCGCCCTTCTCATCAATAAAACCCAAGTCACCGGTACGGAGGTAAGTCTGATCATCATCTGGCAAAGAAACAAGAGTTTTTGCTGTGGCTTCTGGATGGTTGTAATAACCAGCCATTATGTTAGAGCCTGTACTCCAGATTTCCCCAACATGATTTGGGGGCAATACGCAATTTTTATGAGGATCGATGATATAAATTTTTTGGTCTACCCAAGGGAAGCCACAGCCAACAAAAACCTTTTCCTTACTTTTGTCGGTTGGCTCTTGAGCTATGTTGTGCTGACCCAATGTCATCCAGTCAACAGCTTTAAAAACTGGATCTTTATCAACATATCCAGAAGATATGTAGACTGTAGCTTCAGCCATACCATAAGCTGCGAGGAACATCTGTGGCTTGAATCCGTTAACGGCAAACTTTTCTGAAAAGTCCCATATAGTTTGTGGATTGATGGGTTCAGCAGCATTAATTGCCATCCGCAGGGAAGATAGATCCAGTGTCTGTTGATCGCTGGGCTGGATTTTATCAACACATAGTTGATAGGCGAAATTTGGTGCGCCTGTATATCCTGCCCGGTATTTAGTGATGGCACGTAGCCACTGTATTGGTTGGGAAGCGAAAGTTGATGGCGCAAGTAGGACACAATGACCGCCACTGTAGAGGCTACACAACAGATGGGCGACTAAACCAAGATCATGATAGTGTGGCAGCCAAGATACAAAGGTAGAATCAGAATTTGCCTGACTCATTGCCACAATCATCTCTAGGTTGTTGAGACAATTGGCATGGCTGATCATCACGCCTTTTGGCAGTGAGGTCGAACCAGAAGTAAACTGCAAGAATGCGATCGCTGATCCATTGATCTCCGGTAAAGGTAAGTTCTGAGAGTTTGCCGGCTCAACAATCATGTCTGTTGGTACATAAATCAGATCCTTTGGCCAGTTTTCTTCCTTACTCAAAGTATCCCGAAAAGCTTGTTCATCCTTGCCAAGAAGTAGTATTGCTGAGGCTTCTGTGGCAGAAACAATATCTGCAATCTTCTTGTTGGAACGATTGCGTTTTGGGATATGGATAGGTGCAGGTAAGAACCCCAGCATAAAGGCAACCGAAGAATGCAACTATAAATTCAATTCCTGGTGGATAAAGTAAAATCGCATTACGTGATTGTAGTCCTTCAGACAATAATCTTTGAGCTATATTAATCACCTGGGAATACATATCCCCGTAGGTAATATAACTATCTTCTGCACCGTTAATATCGAGCATTGTATAAGCCCTACGGTTAGGTTGTACCTTAGCTCGGTAGGTAAGTAACTGATCTAATGTATTCAAGGCTTTAAATTCTATCATCTAAGTAAAACCCTATGACTTATGTATCAACAAAAATCATGAACAATAAATTTGAGATTTTCAGACACTACAGTGTGATTTTTTCACAATTAGTAAGAGATTATAGTCATTTGCATTCGGTTGTAGCATAGCATTAGCTCAAATTATTTGTATACAACGGGTGTATTTGAATATGATATTATTATCATAGATATCTATGTATTACTTAACCTATCATTATATATGACTTAACTACTGTAAAGGTTCACTATAATGTGCATAAACTAAAATCCTTCATTTCAGGTTTTTAGCGATTAACTTCCGATCAATAGTGATAGCGAAGTGCTGCTGCAAGCAGTTCGCTCAAAAAGCATCACAAAATCACGTTGAAATGCCCGAAACCCATACCTCATGGTTGAGCTTGTCAATGCGTAAATCCTATTGAATTAGGATATCTGAATTTGTAAAGATATCTTGACAAACACTTTAGGTTTATTATATTATTTAATATAACGAGCGTTCGATATAGAGACGATAGCTGTTATGCCGAAAATTGTTAATCATGAACAATACCGTAAAGAATTACTCAATCAATGTTTTGATTTGTTTGCTGAAAAAGGCTATGCAGCGATTACTATGCGGCAGATTTCTGCGAGTTTAAAGGTTTCCACAGGTACGCTATATCATTATTTTCCCAACAAACAAGCTTTGTTTGAGCAATTGGTGGAAGAAATTAGTCAGCAGGATATCATTACAGCTTTAACAGAATTTGGAGAAAAAAATAACTTATTAGAATTGATGGAAGCTTTAGGTCAATATCTTGTTAAAAATGAGGATTACCTAATTAAATGGACTTATTTGTGGGTTGATTTTTGCCAACATCAAGACTCAAAAATAATGCTAACCAATAGCACTGTTTTTAAACGGGCTAATCAACGATGTCAGCAGTTAGCCTGTGATTTATTAGGTGTTCCAGATGTAGTATTAGCATCTTTTGTTTTGAGTTTTGTGAATGGTGTGGTTTTAGAGAAATTGTGGGGTAATGAGAACATTGATTTTCCTGAACAGTGTCAGCTTTTAGGAGAGATGATTGTAGCCTATTTACGACAAAAAACCGACTTTAAGGTTAGTAGTTAAGCGTCAATAAATGTAGAAAAATTTGTTTTATCACTTTGGGAGTTATGATGAGTTATAAACAGTTGTTTAAACCTAAAAATCAAGGGTTAATTGCTTTAATAATTGCGGCCACTGCGATAACAGGAGGAATTGCTATTTATGGGATTTCTAACTTTGGAAAAATGGAAAAATCTTCTGTAACTGAATCCAAACCTATTGTCCCTATTCCGCAAATAGTTACTGCTTTAGGAAGACTAGAACCGAAAACGGAAATAATTAAATTATCTGCACCTTTAGCATTAGATGGCGATCGCATTTCTGAACTATTAGTTAAAGAAGGTGATAATGTTAAAATCGGACAAGTAATTGCTATTTTACAATCCCGTGATCTATTAAAAAAATCTGTGATTCAATCCCAGCAACAAGTGAAAGTTGCTAAAGCTAAACTCGCACAAATTAAAGCTGGGGCTAAATCAGGAGAAATTCAAGAACAGTCAGCAATTGTGGAGAGAATTAAGGCACAATATGCAGGAGATCAACAATCCCAACAGGAAAATATTGCCCGCATATCAGCCCAATGGGAAGGTGATAGAATTGCCCAAACAGCAACTATTAATAAACTAACCGCAGAACTCAAAAATGCCGAATCAGAATATAAACGCTATGAAAAGTTATTTTCTGAAGGGGCAATTTCTAATTCTGTAATTGATGGTAAACGTTTAAATGTAGAAACTGCTAAACAGACATTAAGTGAATCTCAAGCTATTCTCAACCGCATTAATACTACAGCCAATAAACAATTAGCAGAAGCTAAAGTTGCTCTCAATCGGATTAATGCTACTAGTAATAAACAAATTAATGAATCTCAAGGTAAACTCAATAGTATTGCTGAAGTTCGTCCTGTAGATGTGCAGTTAGCACAAACAGAAATTGAAAGTGCGATCGCTAATCTAAACAGGGCAAAAACTGAACTAGAAGCAGCTTATATTCGCGCCCCTATGACGGGACAAATTATCAAAATTCATACTCGCGTCGGTGAAAAAATTGGTGATGAAGGGATTGCTGACTTTGCCCAAACTAACGCAATGATGGCAGTAGCAGAAGTTTATCAAACTGATATTAGTAAGATAAAATTAGGACAAAAAGCCATAATTACCAGTCAAGGATTTACAGGAGAATTACAAGGTACAGTCCAGCAAATTGGTTTACAAGTCAAACGCCAAAATATTTTTGGTGATCAACCAGGAGAAAATTTAGACAGTCGCATTGTCGAAGTAAAAATTCTCCTCAATCCTGAAGATAGTAAAAAAGTTTCCGGCTTAACTAATTTACAAGTGCAAACAGCAATTAAATTGTAATTAATTTCTCATCAAGATGCATAAAAAAACTCATGATTAATAAAATCTTTCGGAAAACGCCCCTAGCTTGGCGACAATTAATGAAGGAAAAAACCCGGCTAGTGGTTGCAGTTGCGGGAATTACCTTCGCAGATATGCTGATATTTATTCAGATGGGTTTTGAAAGTGCATTATTTGATTCTGCTATTCAACCTCATCGCAATTTACAAGCAGATTTAGTAGTAACAAATCCTCAATTTCAAACCCTATTTTCAGTCAAAAGCTTTTCTAGAGAAAGACTTTATCAAGCATTAAGTTACAACGGTGTAAAATCAGTCAGTTCTATTTACATTAGTACCGGACAATGGCGCAATCCTCAAACTAAAATAGATCGATCTATCTTAGTTTGGGGTCTAGATCCATCTGCACCTGGTTTAAAGTTTCCTGAACTGCAAGCAAAGAAAGATGATCTTAAACAATTGAATCAAGTTATATTTGATGAAGCTGGTCGTCCAGAATATGGAGAAATTGGCAGTACTTTTCGAGCAACTGGGAAGTTTAACGCCGAATTAAGCGGCAAAAATGTCAGTGTTAAGGGTTTATTCCAAAATGGTGCTTCCTTTGCTGCTGATGGTAATGTCGTCACTAGTGATTCTACGTTTTTACAATTATTTCCTACTCGCAAAGCTGATCAAATTGAAGTTGGGTTAATTACTCTTCAACCCGATGCTGATCTTGAAAAAGTCAAAGCACAACTACAAATAGGACTAAATCCAGATCCTAAAAATCCCTTTGTTGAAGTTGGTACTCCCGAAACATTTGCCCAAAAAGAAAAAACTTATTGGGCTAATGGGACAGGGATTGGGTTTATTTTTAGTTTGGGTGTAATAGTCGGTTTTATTGTTGGTATTGTCATTGTTTATCAAGTGCTATATTCTGATGTTTCTGATCATTTACCAGAATACGCTACTCTCAAAGCAATGGGTTACACTGATAATTATCTATTGCGAGTTTTATTACAAGAAGCATTGTTTTTAGCTGCATTGGGTTATTTACCTGCATTTTTCCTATCTTTTGGGTTATATCAAGTTACATTTGCCGCAACTCTTTTACCAATATATATGAAGGTAGATCGGGCAATTAATGTTTTTTTCTTAACAGTAATTATGTGTACTGTTTCTGGCGCAATAGCGATGCGAAAACTCCGTTCTGCTGATCCGGCGGATATTTTTTAAACTGACTCACGCAAAGGCGCAAAGGCGCAAAGGGAAGGAACTATGTCATTGGAAGTTACAACTATTGCTTCTGAAGTTATTTCTAGTTCAGAAACAGTTATTTCTGTTAGTAATCTCAATCATTATTTTGGTAAAGGTGCGCTACAAAAACAAGTCTTAGTTGATATTAATTTAGAGATTAAGGCGGGAGAAATTGTGATTATGACTGGTCCTTCGGGTTCAGGCAAAACTACCCTATTATCATTAATGGGGGGTTTACGTTCTGCCCAAAATGGTAGTTTGCAAATATTAGGACAGGAAATGTCTGGTGCAAAAAAAGGGCAATTAACTAAATTACGTCGCCAAATTGGTTATATTTTTCAAGCACATAATTTGATGAGTTTTTTAACAGCCAAAGAAAATGTGCGGATGTCTTTGGAGTTACATGAACATCATCTCAATGGCGATATTAATGCTAAAGCTACAGCAATGTTAGAACACGTCGGTTTAGGAGAACGGGTTAATTACTATCCAGAGAATTTATCCGGTGGACAAAAACAACGGGTAGCGATCGCCCGCGCTTTAGTTAGTCATCCCAAAATAGTCTTAGCAGACGAACCGACAGCTTCATTAGATAAACAATCGGGACGTGATGTGGTGGAATTAATGCAAATGTTAGCCAAAGAACAAAACTGTACTATCTTATTAGTCACCCATGATAACCGCATTCTGGATATAGCTGATCGGATTATTTACATGGAAGATGGACAATTAAAAAGTGATGGAATAGATATGGGAGTCAAAGTAAATTGACACTTATTTATAATGAATAATAACACAGTCGCAATTTCAATATTGAATCAATAAACTTGCAACAAATGAGAATTGATAACTTATCCAATTAATGGCAAAATTCTCTGTAATTCTCCACAAGCAGCTTTTAAAGAAGGTGGTGCATTCTCATCCAAATTACCTTGAGAACACTGGTTGACTAATTGCTCAACATAGGGTTTGCAAATAGACTCATTTTTGTCGAATTTTGGATATGGCTTTTCAGCTTGTTCATCAACATTTGTACCTTGTAAATAATATATCCAAGTTTCAATATTTCTTTTAGGAACAAAAATTGCTATGGCTTCACTAGGTTGACGAAGTTGTTGTGAATTTTCTATAAGTGCATCATCTAATTGCTTTAGTCTTTCTTCGACTGTTTTTTTATCTGCATCAATTAAAACAATGAGCATTCCTGAAAGATAATTTTTGCTACGATATGCTTTGACTTCTTTAGGATAATTATCTCTAACGAACTGCTCACCTGCTCCTTCTAGACAGATTTTAGGTTTAATATTTCCAGTAAATCCTCTTTTTTTGAGGAAATGACGAGCAAAAACTTCTTGTTGTCTATCCTCACACAAAATGACAATCTGCACTCTCCGCTGGCTCATTATAACCATCCCCGCGCAATCAGTTCTGAAATCTTTAATCCTGAATCATCAGCTTCTTCATTACTGATTTTTCTCACTCTTACAGGTGCATTACTTTGACGTTCAAACCAGTAACCTATTGGTGACGCTAAAAGATAATTAATACATTCGGGATGATGTGAAATTAGTAAGGCTTGTAACTTTCCTTCATCACAAAAATCATACAGTTGAAGTAGCCAAGGTTGAATTTCTGGAAGTGCTAAAAAGTTTTCTGGTTCATCTATACATAAAGTATAATCTTCTGATTGAGTACAATATAAAAGAGTATATAGAGCAATTACAACTCTTTGACCATCAGATAATTCATTAAAACCATATTCAATAATATTTTTTCGATCTGAATCATGGGCAAATCTTAATTTGAGAATTGCAGATTTATCTCCATAGTGTTCAAATTTGAAACTTACAAAACCATTTAAAACTTGTTTTAGTCCTTGTATTAATTCAGCTACTTTACCCTGATCTTGTGAAATGTAACGATACCAAGAAACATAATTATCCATAGATGGAGTTAATAATATTTGCTCTTGTTCGCTGATTGAAGAAATTATAGAAGGAACAATTTTTACAATAATGAATCGCTCTATCCTTTTTTTGAACCATGTTAGCTTTGTATTATCTTGTCTTGGGAGAAAGAAAGGTAATATAGATTGTGACCAATCAAATGGATATTTTGGACCGGGTATATAGTCATCATTAAATGATTGCACTTCCCCCTGTTCAAAATTCAATAAAATTTGATTATTAAACATTAATCTTTCATATTGAACACAACTATATTCTGGATAATGTTGAATTGCCAGTTCATATTTATAATTACCACCATTACCATCTATTTCTAACTCAAAACGTTGAATTGGTAAACTTTGCCAACGAGTGGATCTAAAATTTTGAAAAATTCCTTCTACCTTAAAAGAGCCAAGGATGAAACATTGAAGTCTCCATAAAGCTTCAAAAACAGTGGATTTACCTGAACCATTACCACCAAGAAATAGATTAATTGCATCAACATTAAGTTCAAAATTTACCAAACAACCAAAATTATCAATGTAAATACGCTTTAACATAAAATCTTTCCTCCTAACCAAACACTATAATACAATGCCCATTACAATCATCACATAAATTAAATTAATCATATAAATCACAGTCCAGACCGTAATATAGTACAATTGTTCTATACAGACAAAACATAATGCTCGTTCTAGTCAAGTGTAAGATAGAAAAACAATGATTGCCTACGGTACGCTATGCGAACAGTATCATCATTGTTTTAACTAATTATGGTTGACTTTTCTCGTGAGGTGAAATTCACCGTGAGAAAAAGTATTAAAAATCAGGAGCAGACGATGAACAGTTGTATTTTGATGGCAGAAATTTACGATAATCCCCAACTGCGTCACACACCAGATGGGTTAGAAGTTACAGAAATGATCGTTCATGTCGCGGGAGCAAAACCAGATGATCCTTCCCATCCCTTGAAAGTCGTAGGTTGGGGAAATTTAGCAAAAGAGATTCACCAAAGTTATCATCAGGGCGATCGCGTTATTATTGAAGGGCGCTTAGGCATGAATACAATTGATCGCCCCGAAGGATTTAAGGAAAAACGCGCAGAATTAACAGTCCAAAAGATTCACGCCATCGGACAAGGTACTTATACCAGTTCACCACCGGCAGCCACGAGAACCACACCAGCCTATGAAACCCCTGTAGCGCCACCAACCTACAGCCCTACTAATTATGAATCAAACTATCCCACATCCGCCCCAATGCCCCAGGTAACAGCCCCTCAGCCGACATACCAACCCGCCCCTGTGCAGTCTCCATCCCCTGTAGGAGTTACGCCAGAACCCGATCCAGATGACATCCCGTTTTAGTCATAATCCTTGTAGAGACGTTCCGTGGAATGTCTCTACATTCTTTTTCAACCTCCACTGACTTCACCCCATTCCCGAATTGCTGGAAATACGGATGAATAATCATCTTCTGGATAGGACATTTTCATAGTTGCGTGTAAGATTTGCCTTACACCTTCAATACTGTTGAGATTCAAACCCAAGGATTTTGCTTCCGAGATAAATAAATCTATTTCTTTGATCAGTTGTTTTGTTGGTAAGTTAGCGTTATTGTAATTGCCATCTAACATCCGCCGCAAATTTTGATCAAAAGTGGGAGCATAAAGTTTACTTTCGCGCAGAACTTGCATAAACAAATCAACATCAATGCCTTGCAACTGGATATATGCCAGACTCAGAGCAAAGCTAGTTGTGAGAGAAGCAATCAGTTGATTGAGCGCCAGGGTGAGGTTTGATGCCGAACCCACAGCGCCTATATATACAGGATTTTCGCCAAAATGTTGGAGTAACTTTAAATGACGCTGATATTGTTCTTCCTCTCCACCTACCATGACAATTAACTTGCCAGTTTGAGCTTCGGGAATACTACCGAGGACAGGTGCTTCTATATATTCACCACCAGCCGCAACTACTGTATCTCTGATTTCTTGGCTTTCTAAGGGATTAATCGTCCCCATTTGAATGATGCTGCGTCCTGATAAAGTATGCCAAGAAGTATCGGTCAGAAGTACATGATAAATAGCTGCGGCGTTAGAAAGCATTAGCACGATACAGTCAGCAGCACGGATGGCTTCGCGGGGTTTTGTCACAATTTGCGCCCCTGCTTTCCGTAACGGTTCTAATTTTTCTGGGGTGCGATTATAGGCAATTAGTTCTATATCGGTAGCTAATAACCTTTGAGCCATCGGTAGTCCCATCAATCCAGTTCCCAGAAATGCCACCTTCATGTTTTACGTTCCTTTGTCAGTGGTCAGTTGTTATTTGTCAGTGGTCAGTGGTCAGTTGTCAGTGGGTACGGATAATTGGAAGAATTTATTACCCATACCCAATTAATTTTGACTTTTGACTTTTAACTTTTGACTTCCGCGAAGCGGTACTAGCCTCCAGCGGCAAAAGTCACCATAATGATTATGGAAAGTAAGAGTCCGGGGGACAGTAGAGTTACTAGCACTAACAGATCATGAGCAGTCATAATTATTCCTCTTTGCAGATTTTTGACTTTAATCATCACTGCTATGCTAGTGCAAACAAGGCTAATACAGGATTGTTAAAGAGATTTTTAACCTTTCTCTTTGATCTCTACTCTGGTACGACTAATCCCTGGAGTGGTTGTGATGCTTCTTGTTCAGTTAGTCCCTGGCTTTGGACTAAAACGCCAAAGTTGCCTAGTCCTCCTGGGTTAATTAGTTGGTGTAATCCTTCCCGTCGTTGTAGCAACTGTGATATTGGTTGCTGTTGAGAGGAGAGTGCAGCTAACCTTTCACCTATTCCCAATGCCATCAAAAATAGCCCTTGCTGAGTCCAACCCATGTTTTTGAGTCCGCACCGTTCACCCCAAGATGATAAGGCTGTAAAGTCAACATGGGCAGTGATATCTTGTTGCCCAATATTGATATAAGGATTATCATGATGACGATGCTGGTAGTAGCACTGGAGAGTTCCCTGCGATCGCCTGGGGTTATAATAACGATGAGCAGGGTAGCCATAATCAATTGTTAGCACATACCCCCGTTCCAAGCAGTCTGCCACTATACCCAACCAGTTCAAAGCTGCTAAATTAATTTCACTACGATAGCCATTTTCATAAGTATTTTGGCTTAAATCAATGCCTACTAACTTAAAATATTCTCCTAATTGTGGTGTTGATGGTTCTCCTATTACTTCAATAAATAGAGGATCACGGATGATCTGGATTTCACTGATTTCACGGTTTAATTCGGCAAGGGTGACGTAAATTTCCCGCAATTCTCCTGCTGCTAAAATAAATTGGTGGACTGGAAAAGCATCTACTAATTCATTGGAAAAGAAGCAGCCGTTAATAGATTTGGAGGGAATTTCTTCCAAGTTACACCAATCAACAGCAAAATCTTGTAACCGTTGTTGTTGTTCTTGTTTTAAACTTTGTGATTTTTCAACAATAATATATTTGACTGCGCCAAAAAAATCTGGGTACTCTTGCTGTATATAATTGAGAATATGGGATGCTAATATACATTGTCCTGCCCCCATTTCTACCAAATCAAAATGTATAGGTTGATCTAAAATCTCCCACATTTGGTAAAATTGCTTTGCTAGTAATTCCCCAAAGTCAGCGCCTAAACTGGCAGATGTGAAAAAATCACTACCGCGAAAGCCGATTTTGATGGCATCACTAGAATAATAGCCATGTTCTGGGTGATATAACACCATATCCATGTATTGGGCAAAAGTAATTCTTTTTTGAGGGCTGGTGATGATACGATGGGCTATGGCTTGACACAGTGGGGAATGGGAATCCATAAAATTCAATGTATATTTCCTAATATTTTCGCACTCCTAACGCACCTTTGCTAATCTTCCTAATAATGTGGCTGGAAGTAAAGGATATTTAGGTAATTTGGGGATGAGAAAATCAGGTAAATCAGTATTAAAAGTTGCATTTGTCTGAATCAGGATGTCCAGGATTTGAGGATTTACAGGATGTTTTTGAATGATGGTTTGTAGAGATGTTGGGGATTTCTAGGATGTTTTTTGATGATTTTCCTTAAATGATTATAAACCATCTAAAAATTACCATCCTGTACATCCTTTAATCCTGGTTATCCTGATTCAGACAAATACAACTTTCATCACCAACAAACTATCTAAAAATTACCATCCTGTACATCCTTTAATCCTGGTTATCCTGATTCAGACAAATACAACTTTCATCACCCTTAACGGGTGACAAGGCGGCTAAAGAGCTTGTTTCATAAGGGATAGAGCCTGAAAGCCCCGTTGAAAAAAGAGGCGTTTATGAGGCTTGAGATTGATTAAATTCAGAGCTAAATCAGCCCATAATTCCATACCATAAATCCATAGTTGTCCGTAGAGAGCAAAGCTAAAATCACTTTGACGTGGGTACTTGTCCTGATGTTGTTGAATACGTCCGGCATAAGTCTCTATACCTAATTTTTTCATCCGTTGACCGTGCATAGTGGCTAAACTATAAGCAATGACAATCAATAATACTAA
>NZ_LJOU01000067.1:0-35470 GCF_001672085.1 Anabaena sp. AL93
CCGCCACTATCTCCGAAAAGACCGTTCGACTTGCATGTGTTAAGCATACCGCCAGCGTTCATCCTGAGCCAGGATCAAACTCTCCATTTTGGTTCGTCTGTTATAAAGCTCTTTCTTAACCGTTTTTACAACCACGGTCAGGTTATTTTCTTTCTCTGACGCAGGGTACTTGTTGTATTCTGGCTTTCAAACTATAATATTTTCAAGGTTCGGTGTGCTGTTCAGTGTTGCCTCTTTTTGGCTGCTCTGTTCGGCACTTATTTAATATATCCAATCTACTTTGGTTTGTCAACTACTTTGGCAAACTTTTTTTCGGTTTGTTTTTTGTTTTATCTAAAATCCTTGTGAGACAAGGGTTATGAGCGTTAAAATTCCTGAGATTTCTGCCCTTTTGGTGGTGTTTTTGATTTGGCTGGGTTTGTGGAGTTCCACTTCTGGGTTTTTTTGAGTCATTAGAGAAAGAAAGACAATAATTGATAGTGTTGAGTGGATATAGATAGATATTCTTATGAAGAGTTCAGTGGCTGTACTACCACCGTTTTTGGTGCTGGATCAATTGTTGCAAAGTTGGTTGTTGGAAGATATTGGTAGGGGAGATCGTACTACTCAATCTCTATTGTCCCAACATCCCACTAGAGGAGAAGCTAAATGGATAGCGAAAGCACCAGGGATAATTGCTGGTTTACCGATTGCGGCTAGGGTGTTTCAACTTTTGAATAATCAAGTTGATTTTGTCAATGTTACCGATGAGGGTACACCTTGTGAACCAGGACAGGTGATAGCGGAAATTAATGGTTCACTGGATACGCTGTTAATGGGGGAAAGGGTAGCGCTTAATTTGGTGATGCGGTTAAGTGGAATTGCCAGTTTGACTAATATATATGTAGAAAAAATAGCTGATTTACCTGCTCAGTTGGTGGATACGCGCAAAACTACTCCAGGGTTGAGAATTTTGGAAAAGTACGCTACTGCTTTGGGTGGTGCGATGAATCACCGGATGGGTTTAGATGATGCGGTGATGATTAAGGATAATCATATTGTTGCGGCTGGGGGAATTGGGGAAGCTATTACCCGCATTCGTTCTCACGTTCCTTATCCTCTGACTATTGAGGTGGAAACGGAAAATTTAGCACAGGTGCGGGAAGCTTTACAGTACAGAGCAGATATTATTATGTTAGATAATATGCCTTTGTCTATGATGAGTGAGGCTGTATTATTGATTCGTAATGAAGATGATCGGGTAAAAATTGAGGCTTCGGGAAATGTAACTCTAGAGACTGTTCGCGCTGTGGCAGAAACTGGGGTTGATTATATTTCTACTAGTGCGCCCATTACTCAGTCTAAATGGTTGGATTTGAGTATGAGAATGGTTTAATAATGTCTGAATCAGGATATCCGGGATTAAACGATTAACAGGATGAGAAATTTACCAATTACCAATTACCAGGCTCAATTAGATGACTAGCAACTTGAGTTAATAGAGGAACTGGGAAATTCTCTCTACAGCAGTTTTTAAGGTTTCTGGTTTTTGTACTAATGCAAAGCGAACGTATCCTTCACCGAATTGACCGAAGCCGACTCCTGGGGAAGCGGCTACACCTGTTTTTTTAACTAGTTCGGTGCAGAATTCTATGGAATTACGACTCCATTGTGTGGGTAATTTTGCCCAAATGTACATTGTGGCTTCTGGTGTGGGAACGTTCCAACCGATACGGTGCAAGGCTTTAATGAAGGTGTCCCGGCGTTGACGAAAAATATCAACGGCAGATTTTACACCATCTTGGGGTCCGGTGAGGGCGGCGATCGCTCCGTTCAAAATTCCTATATATTGGTTAAAATCAACGGTGGCTTTGATTTGCTTGAGGGCTTGAATTAGTTGGGGATTCCCAATTGCGTAACCAATGCGGAAGCCACCCATATTATAGGACTTAGACAGGGTAAAGAATTCTATAGAGACGCTTTTTTCGGGGTCAGCTTGCAATATTGAGGGAACAAGGGATTTTAGATTTTGGGTTTCTTCTGCGAAAACTAAATCTACGTAGGGGAAATCGTGAACGAGAACTATATTATGTTGTTGACAAAAGGCTACGGCTTCTTGAAAGAAGGATAATGGGGCGATCGCACTGGTAGGATTATGAGGATAGCTTAATACCATTAACCGCGACTGGGCTAAAATGGTGACGGGAATATCACTAAAAACTGGTAAAAAATTATTTTCTGCTTTTATTGGCATTGGGTAAATTTGACCACTAGCCAAGTATACTCCCCCGGCATGGGAAGGATAACCAGGATCTAATAATAGAGCAAAATCGCCGGGATTAAGCACGGCTAAAGGTAAATGGGCTGTTCCTTCTTGAGAACCAATTAGGGGTAAAACTTCTGTTTCTGGGTCAACTGGGATACCGAATTTTTGCTCGTACCACTGGGCTGCGGCTTGACGGAAATTTTGAGTGCCACGAAATAATAAATAACCATGAGTGGTAGGATCATGGAGAGATTGAGCGATCGCTTCTATGACGTGATTCTCGGTAGGTAAATCTGAAGAACCTAAAGATAAATCAATTAATTCTCTTCCAGCAGCCAAAGCAATGGACTTGGCTGTGTCCATATCGGCAAATACGTTAGATTTTAAGGGTTGTAACCGGGTAGCAAACTGCATTTTAATTATTATTTATTGGTCATTAGTCATGAGGTAGTGATCAAAAACTATGGAGTTTTGATCACTAATCGGTAACTAATTATTATTTAAATGATCTTCCAAAAAACTGAGTAATTTATCTTTACCAATTACTCCCTCAATAGATACTAATAGTTGTTCTCCTCTTACCAATCTCAGCGCGGGGAGACCTTCTACTTGATATTGTTTGACTGTGAGTGGATTGGGGTCAGTTTCCATCTTAACAATTTTTAGGCGATCGCTATATTTGTTAGCAGCCAAATTAATAACTGGTGACATCAGTTGACAAGGACCACACCAGGAAGCCCAAAAATAAACCAATACAGGCTGCTCGGCTTTTAATACTTCCGTTTCAAACTCAGCATCAGTGATAGTGATTACACCCTTGTTCATTATAATCTCCATTAGGCGGTATTGATCAAAGTTGACACACAGAATAGAGAATACTTTATCCCAATCTGTTCCCACTTCACTATTTATAGCAGGCAGAGGGAAATGTTTATTTCGTTTTACTCAAAAATCAGAAAGTACAAACTATATAGATTTGAAAAATGATTGTGAGACAACAGAGGATTTCTCACCTATGCCTAATTGCTTATAATTGTCAAGTATCCAATACTTGAAAAAATCTGTTATTTTATCAGGCAAACATTATTACAGCATATTGCAGGTAAATAAAAGACAAAATTTAGTGATAAAGCTATGTGGCTGTAGAGGTTGAGTCATGCTGTAATGTCAGTATTTATAAAAATATTTTCCCTACTTATTGCAAACAGTTGACAATAATAGCTATAAAGACTTATGCTATATTTTATCATTACCCACACTAATTAAATATCTTAATCAAAATTACTAGTCATGAAAATTCTTGACTAGCAAGCTTTTCATGAAAAATACATAAGTATTTTAGTGGCAGAGAAACAAATAAATTTTGGAGAAGATTATTTAGTTAATGCTAAAAGGTGTCAAAGTAAGCATCGGAAAAGATGACAATTGTTTTGAGAAGTTTTCTAATACTTGGACTGAAAGCTTATTAAGAATTATTGTAAATAGATGTGTAACTGTAATTTACCTGAATAGAGGATTACCTAATGATGGAAGAAAAATATACCGATTTAGTCAGCACAGAGTTTCCTAGACAGCTAGATATTGCCAAAATCAGCGTTTATGGCTTAAGTATTCTTTCAGCAGCATTGTTTCCATATTTACCTTTGCATTAAAGATTGAGGAATTTAAAAATGCTACAAACGCCAAGAGACGTTCTTGAAAAAAGAATGCACAAGTATGTTTTTGGAGTTTTTGGAGTAAACCTGATCACCACTGGGTTGGGTAATGATGTCATCTACTGCGGTGCGAGTGGTGATTTTATTGATGGGGGTGCTGGGAATAATGTCATCTTTGCAGGGGAAGGCAACAACCGCATCCTGACGGGTAAAGGCAACGACACAATTTATGCCGGGGCAGGGAATGACACGATCTACTCTGGTAAAGGCGTTCAGTCAACGCAGCTTCGATTAACGACTTCGGACAAATTGCCGGACGCTTTGACACAGGCGCAACCTTCACCAATACAAACGCCACTACGGGTGTAGTCAACACTAACAACGTCCGTCAAGGCTTCATCTGGGAAAATGGCGTGCAAACTGCCATAACCAGCACTGGATTGAAAAATGGTCAGTCCGATTTTGGTGCAGCAAATGGCGCAACCGTCACCCTGCTCACGCCCAACGTTAATACCATCAGCGATCGCGGTGTCATCTTGGGAACGGCTGATGAAGTGCGACAACCGAATCCTCTAGCCACTAACTGGAACCTATACTTACGTGGATAACTCAACTGCCACTCCAACCACCAGAACAGGGACTCGATCCTACGTGCTGAATGTTGCTTAGTAGTATTTAGGAAGTCACCAGAATTAAAAGGGGTCTGACTCCCGATGGGAACAGTAAATAGGAAAAACTGTTCCCTAATTTATCAATAATTTAGCAATTACCTTATCATTAACTGTGGTAGCTTAGATGTTACCGTGAAAATTTGGCGATCGCATAGATTATAGATATTGAAATTAAGCCTTTTTCAGATATTTACAATTATCCTTTTGACAGCAGTTTTCATATATATGAAAAATCCCACACAAATCAGATGTGTGGGATTAACTGCATGGAATTATCTGCAAAAACTACAGATTATCCAATTGTTTACGGAGGGCTTCCAATTCAGCATCAACTGGTTGAGCAGGTCTAGCTGTACTGGTTGGTTGGACTGGAGTGGAGGGGCTAGGTTGTTCTGGGGTGAGTAGTTTTGGTTCTGGTGCAGGTGCTAGGGATGCTTTCATAGCAGCTAATTCATCATCAACATCACTACCAGACTCCAATTGTGCAAATTGGTGATCTAAATCTGCACTTGCTAACTCCGCTCCTGACTGAGCGCGGGCTTCTTGCATTAATACTTTTTCTTCCATGCGCTCAAAAGCAGACATGGCACTACTGGTATTCATACCACTAACCATGCCTTGAAGTTGCTCTTGGGCTTTTGCAGCCGTAATCCGGGCTTTGAGCATTTCTTTCTTGGTTTTGGCTTCAGAAATTTTGCTCTCTAACTGGATTAAATTCTTTTTCAGACCTTCTACCTGAACAGTTTGCTGATCTAGACTAGTTTTTAAAGCCGTAGCAGTATCAGTATAAGTTTTCTTGCGCTCTAATGCTTGACGGGCTAGGTTCTCATCACCTTTTTGTAGGGCAAGTTGGGCGTTGCGCTGCCATTTATTAATTTCGTTTTGTCCCTCATTATACTGTTTTTCTGTCCGCTTCTGGGCAGCTATTGCTTGTGCTACACCTTGGCGCAACTTCACCATATCCTCTTGCATTTCGAGGAGGGCTTGTTCCAGCATTTTTTCTGGATCTTCGGCTTTACTGACTAAATCGTTTAAGTTAGCACCAACTACTCGTTTAAGGCGATCAAATAATCCCATAAATTTATTTTTCCTTTAGAGGTTTACGCTCTTGGTTAGATAGTTAGCTTTTCTACTATATTAATAGCTACCTATGCCAATGTAGTCTTTCCAGTCTGGATTACTATTTTTTTCTATTCTGAATGATGAACCTATCAATTATCTATACTAACCAACCAGGGAAAGTTATGGTTCGGGTGTTTTGGGTAAATTATGATCTGGCTGGGGATTTTCTTCTTGATTTAGGATATAAGTTTTCATGGCTGCGAGTTCTGTATCAATATCATGGTGAGAATCTAAGGATGCAAATTTTTTTTCTAGATCATCACCACCCAGTGTACTAGCAACTTCTGATTGTGCTTCTATTTGTAAGACTTTTTCCTCCATTCGTTCTAATGCACCTAAGCTAGATATAGCAGAAGTTCCAGTTAACATTTCTTGCAGCCGATAGGAAGCTTCTGCGGAACGAGCGCGAGCGATATACATATCTTTCTTAGTTTTTACCTCAGCCAGTTTTAACTCTAAAGTCCGCATATCTTGCTTTAATTTGGCGACTACATCTTTTTGCTGCTGAATTTGGCTGGTTAAAGTTGTAGCGGTCTCTTGGTAAAATTTGCGTTTGGTGAGAGCTTCCCGTGCGAGGGAGTCATTACCTTGCTGGAGGGCTAATTGGGCGCGACGATACCATTCTGCGGCTTGGGATTCTCCTGCGGCTGCTTGGCGTTCTGTGCGCTTTTGGGTGGCGATCGCTTGAGCTACCCCTTGACGCAATTGTACCAAATTCTCCTGCATTTCCATGAAAGCTGTTTCCAGAATTTTTTCTGGATCTTCTGCATTGCTAACCAGACTATTGAAATTAGCGCGAATCACCCGCAGAATACGGTTAATAACTTCCATGTTGGCTCTACCTTGACCATTTACTGGACTTTGAGGATTGCTATATTGTTATCATAGTAAGAAATCAGTATGAATTAGCCTCACGCAAAGGCGCAAAGACGCAAAGATCAGAGTTTTTGGAGTTAAATTCAGTAAATTTTATTCAGTAAAACCAGCATTTTTTAACTATGGCTGTTGTAATCGTCCTTTAATGCCTTTTGCCTCTAATTGCTGCAATCTGCGCTTAATCTCATCCTTGGTTTTCAAAGCACCCAAATAAATAAATTTTTTATTTGGTGATAAATAAGCATCAGGAACGACTTGCTTGGCGGCTGTTAAAGCTTTGTCGCCTTGATTATCAGCAATAATATAATAGTAGCCATTAGCTGATGGTTTGACATCTTCTGATAGGGGTGAAAAAGTAGCTGTAGGCTTTGCTAAAGGTGTGGATTTAGAGAGGGTGTTAGATAAGGGGGAAAGTCTCGGTAATGGAGAGATAGGAGTTATGGGGGGTTTAATAGCTACAGGAGTGGAAATGATTTGAGCGGTCGGTTTAACTTTTGGTGTTAAATCTACGACATCTTTAGGATCTCTAACTTGTCGAAATTCTTGGGTGGCTAAATTAGGATATTTAGCTATGGGGGTGATTTTTGGTTCGCTAGTCAGTTGGGAATTATTTTCTATAATTTCTGTGTTTTGTGTATTTTCCCCAGTCTTTGATGAATTATTGTTTAGTACGCTACTGAAATTCAATTTAGGTAAATTTTTGGGATTGAAGACGACATAACCTAAAGTCAAACTTGCCAATAATAGCAACAGCATTGAACCAATACCTAAAGGTGATAAGACACTATCACGGGATTTAGGAGAATTAGGAGTTTGATTTTGTGGTGCAACGGCTGTCAAACTCCGCAATAATGCCTCACTAGATTCTAAATAATCATTTGGTTGTTGAGGAGGATCATTTGTGGTGAGGAGGGTTGGGTTGTCGGAGGAGGGAATTTTGGTGGGAACTATACTGCTAGTTGATTTTTCTAGGTTTGGAGGAGTGGGGGTTTCTTCTATGTCTGAGTTAGCAAACTCCTGGGGAAAATTAATGGTTTCAGTCTCATTCGTCAAGAATGAATTTTCTGAGGGAATGGCTACGGGAGGAACTGCTGGTAGTTGAATCTCCTTCGACAAGGTTGTTGTTTGATAATTAGTGTAACTTTCTACACTTCTTGCTGTTTGTGATTTGGTGTTTTTGCGTGTGCGTCTATATCTGGTTAATTCTTGATCCAATTGTATTTCTAAACTAGCCAGTGCCATAGTTAGGGTAGGGTTTAAGCCGGGTGTTTGCGGGGATTTGGTAGAATCTATCAAAGGATTTTGATTCATTGTTTAAGATGGAGTCAGGGTAGATGATGATTAAATGAATTTTCAATATACTGGTGAAAGTTGATTATCAGTATTCAGCTATTTTTATGGTAAAACTAATAACATAATATGTCTTTTAAGTCAATTGATCAGGTTTTAGGAAATATTCAACGTTCACCACAATGGCAAGAACAGGTATTGCTGCGGTTACTGAAGTGTTGGGGAGAAGTTGTGGGGACTACTGTTGCGGTGCAAACTCGTCCTTTATCTATTCAGCGCGATGTTTTGTGGGTAGCAACTTCTAGTGCTGCTTGGGCGCAAAATTTGACTTTTGGACGGAAAACTATATTGATGAGATTAAATGACAAGCTATCTACGTCTTTGGTAGATATTCGCTTTTCTACAGCCGAGTGGAAAAATTCATCAATAACGGGAACAGAAGCCACTGTTTCGGCATCAGAACATCCTAGTTATGTAGCTGATGATTTAACTGGTGATAGGTTGGTTAAACCCAATATTGACAATGCTTTGGGTGCTTTTGAGAATTGGGCGAAGATGATGCAAGAGCGATCGCATCATCTCCCCTTATGTCCCCAATGTCAATGTCCCACTCCACGGGGCGAACTTGAACGCTGGGAAGTTTGTTCTCTCTGCTGCTCCAAGCGGTTAGGATAAATATTGAACTATTGTAAATAATTCAGTAAATTAAATGCTAAGAACTGATTTTAACTCTATCTAAAGTAACGTTTTTACAAAACGAGGAAATCCAAAATCAATGTTTTAATCTTGATCCCCAATAAGTTTTAGGTAAAAATAAATATGTACGCACTCTAATAATTATTTACATATATAACAAGAATCTAAAGATATCCTAAAGTTTATTTATGGTTAATAATCGCTAGAACCTATATCCAATAATGATTTTTACCCTTCATGTCTATTTTGGATAACCAGCAAGATATATAAGTGTGATAACTAGTCCTGAATGGTACTGAAGATGAAGGCACATGAAACTAATTAAGCGTTTAACATCTACCTGTCGTTATTGTCGTTATTACCAGCCACAAGGTCGTCGTGGTGGTATGTGTGAAAAATTGAGCGCACCAGTCCAAGGAGTCTGGAAAGCCTGTCCTTTGGTCATGGCCGCTTTTGCACCAGCTTGGGAAACTTTAGAAGATGCTTGGAGTTTACCAGTAGCCAAACCTGTTTTTGCTGCTGCTCAAACTCTCCCGACGGATTTGGATCATGTTACAGTAGCCTCTGTTGAAGATATTCCTACTGCCGCTACACAAGAAGTGAAAAATCACAGCGTACTCATTTAACTATCCATGATTACGGTCATCAATTTTCTGTCCACCCTAATAAAATTTGACTGGCAATTTGTTAGTGTTTTCAATTTTGACATCTTCAGAAATCGCACCTTCCACAACAGGTGCGATTTTGGTATATAGCGGAGGTAGGGGCGCAGGGCCTGCGCCCAGTCAGGAGTCAAGAGAACAAAGAAGGAGTAAAATAATGTTATTGGTAAAGTTTCATGATCAAATCAATTTAAGGCAACCAAGGAAAATCTCGGAAGTTAGGGGGACGTTTTTCCAAAAAGGCTTGTTTTCCTTCTGCTCCTTCTTCTGTCATGTAATAAAGTAGAGTAGCGTTACCAGACAATTCTTGTAAACCAGCTTGTCCGTCACAGTCAGCGTTAAATGCTGATTTAAGACAACGAATAGCTATGGGACTTTTTTCTAATACTTCTTGCGCCCATTGTACGCCTTCTGTTTCTAGTTGTTCTACAGGGACGACAGTATTAACCAAGCCCATTTCTAATGCTTCTTGGGCGTTATATTGACGACAGAGAAACCATATTTCCCTCGCTTTTTTTTGTCCTACTATTCTGGCTAAATAACTAGCACCAAAACCACCATCGAAACTCCCTACTTTGGGTCCCGTTTGCCCAAAAATAGCATTATCAGCCGCAATAGTTAAATCACAAATTAAATGGAGAACATGACCCCCGCCAATAGCATAACCCGCGACTAGGGCAATAACGACTTTGGGCATGGAACGAATGAGACGTTGCAAGTCTAAGACGTTTAACCGGGGGATTCCAGTTTCGTCTACATAACCTGCTTGTCCACGCACACTTTGATCACCACCTGAACAAAAGGCATATTTTCCATCTGTATGAGGTCCTGCACCTGTAAATAGGACTACGCCAATGGTGGTATCTTCTTTAGCATCCCAAAAGGCTTCGTATAGTTCAAATACGGTTTTTGGACGGAATGCGTTACGTTTGTGGGGACGGTTAATAGTGATTTTGGCGATACCGTCGGTTTTTTGGTAGATGATGTCTTCGTAGGTTTTGACGGTCTTCCAGTCGGTTTCTATCATGGATAATATGTGATTTGTGCTTGAGAATTTTATTAGCGATATTTTCGTTTTTTCCGATACTTAGAATTGCATTTTCAGCCATTTGACTGATTTAATTTCTTCTTCAAATTAGATTACCTTAATTTTTCCAAAAGTATAGGTTTTAATGTAGATGGAATGTCAGTATTAGGAATATAGACTGGGCGCAGGCCCTACGCCCCTACAAATGGGTTGAAAATTGATTGGTGCAAATACTTTACACGGGAGTTTAAAATGACTATTGCCAGTATTCCACAAATAAAGTCTTTAACAGACGCAGAATTAAAAAAAATCAATGCCTATTGGCGTGCTGCTAACTATCTGTCTGTGGGACAAATTTACCTTCTTGACAATCCTTTACTAAAAGAACCACTCAAACAAGAACACGTCAAACCTCGACTCTTAGGACATTGGGGAACTACTCCAGGGCTAAACTTAATTTATGCCCACTTTAACCGAGTTATTAAAAAATACGACCTCAATGCAATTTACATAGCTGGACCCGGACATGGTGGACCCGGACTTGTTGCCAATACATACTTAGAAGGAACATATAGTGAATATTACCCTAACATTTCCCAAAATGAAGAGGGAATGCAAAAACTATTCAAACAATTTTCCTTTCCTGGTGGTATTCCCAGCCACGTCGCCCCAGAAACCCCTGGTTCTATCCATGAAGGGGGAGAATTAGGTTATGCTTTAGTTCACGCTTATGGGGCGGTATTTGATAACCCTGATTTGATAGTTGCGGCGGTTGTCGGTGACGGAGAAGCGGAAACTGGACCTTTGGCAACTAGCTGGCATTCTAACAAATTTATTAACCCGGTTACTGATGGTGCGGTTTTACCAATTCTGCATTTAAATGGTTACAAAATTGCCAACCCAACCGTATTAGCACGGATACCTCATGAGGAGTTAGAAAGCCTATTTATCGGTTATGGCTATAAACCTTACTTTGTGGAAGGCTCAGATCCTGCGGAAGTTCACCAACAAATGGCAGCAGTATTAGATACAATCATTCCAGAAATTCAAAGTATTCAAAGAGAAGCGCGGATACATGGTTGCCAAGAAAGACCGCAATGGCCAATGATTATCTTACGCACTCCTAAAGGTTGGACGGGTCCCAAGGAAGTGGACGGGAAGAAAACAGAAGGTTATTGGCGATCGCACCAAGTCCCCTTTAGTGATATAGCTGGTAAACCGGAACATCTGCAACTGCTGGAAGATTGGCTAAAAAGTTACAATCCTGAAGAACTGTTTAATGAAAACGGTCAACTCATTCCTGAACTTGCAGAATTAGCACCCAAAGGTCAGCGTCGCATGGGAGACAACCCCCACGCTAACGGCGGAATTTTGCTGCGTGACTTGAAAATGCCTGATTTCTCCAACTACGCTGTAGAAGTACCCCAACCAGGGACAGTTAACGCCGAAGCTACCAAAGTTACTGGTAAGTTTCTCCGTGACATTATGAAACTGAACGACGAAAGCCGCAACTTCCGCGTTTTTGGTCCTGACGAAACCGCCTCAAATCGGCTAGACCCTTTATTTGAAGTGACAAATCGCGCTTGGGATGCGGAAACTCTCCCCGAAGATGACCATTTATCTCCCGACGGTCGAGTAATGGAAATCCTCAGCGAAACCAATTGTCAAGGATGGTTAGAAGGCTATTTATTAACAGGTCGTCATGGTTTCTTCTCCTGTTATGAAGCTTTCATTCACATCATTGATTCGATGTTCAACCAACACGCCAAATGGTTGAAAACGACTCGTCATATTACTTGGAGAAGACCAATTGCATCCTTAAATTATCTTCTCACTTCCCACGTTTGGCGACAAGATCATAACGGTTTCTCTCATCAAGATCCTGGTTTTATTGACCACGTAATTAACAAAAAAGCCGAAATCATTCGTGTTTATCTGCCACCTGATGCTAATACTTTGCTATCAGTAACCGACCATTGTTTAAGAAGTCGGAATTATGTCAATGTGATTGTTGCCGGTAAACAACCAGCATTACAATATTTAGACATGGATTCTGCAATTAAACATTGTACTAAAGGTTTAGGAATTTGGGAATGGGCAAGTAATGATCAAGACAGTGAAACTGATGTAGTTATGGCTTGTGCTGGAGATGTTCCGACTTTGGAAACTTTAGCGGCTGTGGATATTTTAAGACAAAATTTCCCAGATTTAAAAGTGCGGGTTGTGAATGTTGTGAATTTAATGACACTACAGCCACAAAGTGAACATCCTCACGGTTTAAGTAACAAAGATTTCGAGACAATCTTTACTCCTGATAAACCCATTATCTTTGCATTTCATGGTTATCCTTGGTTAATTCATCGTCTCACCTATCGTCATTCTAATCACCATAATATTCATGTGCGTGGTTATAAAGAAGAGGGAACAACAACCACACCTTTTGATATGGTGGTAATGAATGATTTAGATAGATTCCATTTAGTTATGGATGTGATTGACCGTGTTCCAAAATTAGGTTCTAAAGCGGCTTATGTGAAGCAACAATTACAAGATAAGCTGATTGAACATAAGCAATATATCCAGAAACATGGCGACGATATGCCAGAAATCCGTGATTGGACTTGGCCATATTAATAATTAAGTCATTCTGGGTTGAGTGAAATACAAAACCCCACCCCCAACCCCCTCCCCGCAAGCGAGGAGGGGGCTATGACTGTATATCATGCAAGTGCATACCGCTATAATATTAGGAGTTCTCAGAGAAAATACTCAATAATGAAAGCAGAAAATAACAGCTAAACTCCCATTATTAGGTTGCTGCACTCACTAAAGATACAATATATTGATTTAAACTTACTCCTTCTCTTTCCGCAGTTTCAGATAATCGCCGATGTAACGATTTAGGCATTCGTAACATTAACTTACCACTATAACTATCATCTGTACTGGGTAAAGGAATATTATCACCTGCTTCATAAGCCGTTTCTATCCACAATTCTCGCGCTTCATTAATATTTGTCATTGTCTCTTCTATGGTTTCTCCTTGAGTGAGACATCCAGGTAAATCTTTGATTTGTGCTACATATCCACCTTCTGCGTCTGGGTAAAAAGTGATGGGATATTGAAGCTTTAAATAGTATTCTAAGGGTGATTGTTCAATCTGCTTGTTCGTCTGATTCAGTGTTTTCATTTATCCACTCGTCTAAATTTAATAACTCAACTATTTGCTGAACATAGACTCCTTTAACTTTCTGTCCCCCTGTTTTCGGTACGGTAACTTTTCTACCTTGGGAATCTCTAAAACTCTTTGGTATATATGGATTTGAAAATTCGGAAATTATTTTTTTGATTCCCAGTTTCATGGAAGAGGGTTAATATATTATCAATAGGTGATAGAAATCAGCTTTTCAAAATCTTGGTAGTCGAAACTTTGCTGTTTTTTATCATATTTACCACAAACATCATAATGCACTTTATTATTTTTGACGTTAAAACAACATCCTGCTATAGCGTATTCTTTTGATTTAAGTTTAAAAATAATTGTATTAGTTGTATATTGTCCATATTTATTTATAAGATAAACAAAACTTTGAAAATCTCCCCTTTGAGCTTTGCTAAAAGCTAATGAATCATCATCAATATTGTTATTATTTTTTAAAATTAATGGTAGGATGTCTCTAAGATAATTGAGATCATTAATTTGAAAATTATCATCTTTTTTTATAAAACTGATAATTTTATGATAATTATATAAAATTCCAATATTACAACAAGCTGTTTTTAGATATCTTTGAATTTGATTATAATGATTATCTAAATTTGCATCTTCTCGTTTTACTTCTATAATCATCAAAGGAGATTGATATGGTTGAAAATTATCATATTCTGGTTTTTTGTATATTTCTACATCATGATTATTTACCTCAACTTTGATATTAATCAAATCTGGAAATAATCCACTTTCGTGGATCATAAAATCAAGAAATAGTTGTCTAACTAGCTCTTCTGGTCTTACCTTAATGGGAATTTCTATCCCTCTAATCAAACATTTTATATATTCTTCATGATATTTTTTTGTATATATATTGAGTTTTGTTTCAATTTCCCTACGTAAATCAGTCATATATTGTTTGGTAGTAACTAATAGTGGATAATTTTTTCAAGGACACAATTATAATTATATTGCGTCCTAAACTGTTTATTAACTCTGCAATTAAGAAATTATCTATTTCTGTCCAAAAAATTCTAGGATTTTAATAATCAATTTCTCCCAATGATATTCTGTTTTACTCTTTAATACTGCATTTAAGTCTGTTTCTTTTTCTAGCTCTCGCGTAAATAGCAAACATACATTACCTGTATATGTTTCTCCCTTCCCTGTTGGCCTACCTTTCTGAGTAATTAGAGAATTCCAAAAAGGAGAATCTTCATTTTGCGGTGATAGTTTACTGTTAAATTCTGCTTCCATTTCTGTCCCTACTTCATTTATAAAATCTTTATAATATAACATATAAAACTGGTTGATTAATTCAGGGATAAAAGTCTTTAAAGATTCATTTGCTGATATAAGATTATTCAGAATATCTTCTAATTCCTGTTTTACTTCTTTAGTAAATTTTTTCAGCATTGCATTCTCATCTATTCCCTCAGCAACAACCTTGGCATCATAATATATGTCTATATCCCTTGGCTCATAATAGCCGTAATTTCTATGGATAGCGTGTTTTGTATTCCATGCTTTATACGTTGTACGATAATATCCAATATATTCATTAATAAAATCTTCATACACAAAAGCAGGAACTCTTTTACTCAAATCTCTGATATCTTTTATTTTCTGAATGGCATTTTCAATTGCGTTGATTTCTGTTTCTGTTAAAGCATCACCATTTTTTATTCTCACAAAGCTTGCTTGAATGTCTTTGATTTCATCTAATAAAATATTTCGTCTGCGTTCTATAACACCTGCTATATCCTTGATAAATTGGTTTTTATCTGCCTGTACATCTTCTTCATCGAAAATTTCATGTAGCTTAACTATGTCATCACGATAGTATCTTAAGGAATCATAGAACAAAATATTTTCTAGAAAAAAATCTAAGTTCAGATGCTTGAATGTTGTTTGAATTTCTTCTTTTCTGATTTGAACTCCTATATCCCAATTATCATCTGCTCCATGTACTTTTTGTGGTTCATTTTTGCGAGGTAAGACTAAAGTTACAAATCTATGATGAAAATCCTTAGATTTCGATGCCAGGTGATACGCTATTAATTTACGAATACTAGCGTCAGGAGCATCAGTGAAAGGTGTTACAAAAAGACAGATAGTATCCTGATTTTCAATATATTTCTGCAAGTCTTTACGAATTGGATTTTCATCAATTCCTTTAGTATCAACAACTGAATTAAACTGATATAAATTAGAGCCTGATAAAACATTATTACTCACATAAAGATATATTTTTCTTGGAATAGCAAATTCCTTTAACTCCACATTATTGATAGCATGGAAGGTATCTTTTATCCATGCTTGCTCATTATTTTGATGATCAAATTCAATTAAAGTCGTAGTTCTAGATTCAAGATTTGCATTATCTAGTGCGGTTTTTTTAAGCATTTCTAATCTTAGTTCTTCATTTAATTCTTCTTTAGATTGCTCGAATAATTCTTTAGCTTTATCATTTCTAATAATTGTCTTTTTATCTCCCTCATAAACAGTTCTGTTATTTATTTTTAGTTCTGTAACATTTCTAATAGCTCTCTGAATTTCCTCAGAAATAATTATTTTTTCTTCTGAGTGAATATTATCTTTACTCGCAATAGAGTCACAGAATTCATAAATTAGATTTTCCATTTCTGCAACTGTATAAGGCTCTATTTCTATGTAAGTTTTTTCAGATGCTTTGAGAATTACTTCACATATAGTGGTTTTACCTGAACCTGTTGATAATAATTCTTTAGTTTCGATTACATTTTTAGTCTTTCCATTACTCATCGTCTTGGAAACGTTAAATTCACTTATTAAGTTAAAAAGATGACAAATAGCTGTAGTCTTTCCTTTCCCAATAGTACCGATAAAAACAATGTTGTATTTATCTATACTAAGAATCCTTTCGATTTTTTCCAAGCGTTCTAGCTTTGATTTTAGGTTATTAATGCAAATATACTGAGGTATAGTAATTTCTGAAGCACGTTCTATTTTACTGATTTCACTATTTAAATCTTTCTTCAAGGATGTAATTTCTTTTTGCCATTGCGTATCCGACATAATGCTAGTCATATTTTGATACCAAATTAGTTAGATCATATTATACCTAACATCGTATTGAGATGCAATCCAATTCATCTAAATTCATAAATTTTAATCATTTTAGGTCAAAATGTAGAAATAATGGTAACAAATCAACAGAAAGATAAATCTCAACCTAAAATTAATGTTGTCTATCAAAAAATTGCTTAATGCTAGTTTATACTAGAAGTAGAAATTTATTTAGTAAATTTTCAAGTTGAGGTAATCAATATGACACAGGAATTAATAGACCTCAGAAATAGTATTGTAGAACAACGTTATACCGATGCTTTAGCTATTGTTGATGAATTAGAGGGGATGAGTAAACAAGCTATTTTACGAAATATTCAAGCATTTTTGAGAATTTTGTTAATTCATTTGATTAAAAACCAAATAGAAGCCCGATTAACTAATTCTTGGGTTGCTTCTATTCGCAATTCATTGATAGAAATTAAAAAAATAAATCTCAAAGAAAATAAAAAATCCTATTATATCAATCAAAATGAATGGGATAGTTGGTTAGAAGATGAAATTGAATTAGCCATAGCTGACGCTAGTTTAGAAGTGTTGAATGGAAAATTTAAGCGTCAGCAACTTTCCCAAATGTTAAATAAACCACAATTAATATTAACTGCAACTGAGTTAATTAACTTGACTTATAATTATCAAATGAGAGAATTGCCAGATGTTATTGATAATTACTTAGGTAATTTAACTGGTGGTGAAGATTGGCAATTAGGGAAAAGGTAATCAATATGACACAGGAATTAATAGACCTCAGAAATAGTATTGTAGAACAACGTTACACCGACGCTTTGGCTATTGTTGATGAATTAGAGGGGATGAGTAAACAAGCAATTTTACGAAATATTGAATCATTTTTGTTGAGATTGATGATTCATTTGATTAAAAATCAAGTGGAACAGCGGTTAACTAATTCTTGGGCTGCATCAATTGAAAGTTCAATTTTAGAAATTAAGAAATTGAATTTAAAAGATAATAAAAAATCTTACTATCTGAATATTGATGAATGGGTAGAAATCTTAGAAGATGCTATAGAGTTAGCAATTCGTCCTGCAAGTTTAGAAATAATGAATGGAAAATTTCAAAGACAACAAATTTCTCAAATGTTAAATAAACCACAATTAATATTAACTGCAACTGAGTTAATTAACTTGACCTATAATTATCAAATTAGAGAATTGCCAGATATTATTGATGATTATTTAGGTAATTTAACTGGTGGTGAAGATTGGAAGTTAGGGAAAAGGTAATCAATATGACACAGGAATTAATAGACCTCAGAAATAGTATTTTAGAACAACGTTATACCGACGCTTTGGCTATTGTTGATGAATTAGAGGGGATGAGTAAACAGGCGATTTTACGGAATATTCAAGCATTTTTGAGAATTTTGTTAATTCATTTAGTTAAAAACCAAATAGAAACCCGATTAACTAACTCTTGGGTTGCTTCTATTCGTAATTCATTGATAGAAATTAAAAAAATAAATCTCAAAGAAAATAAAAAATCCTATTATATCAATCAAAGTGAATGGGGTAGTTGGTTAGAAGATGAAATTGAACTAGCAATAGCTGATGCTAGTTTAGAAGTATTGAACGGGATTTATAATGAATTTCAATTAGCGGAAATTGTCAATAGAAATGAGGTAATCTCTATCGCTAGAAAATTTTTGGAATTGACTCATTTATATTCTGTAAAGGAGTTACCAAAAACTATTGCTGAAATGCTAATTCAGTTACCCGGTGGTGAAGATTGGAAATTAGGGAAAAGGTAATTAATATGACTCAAGAATTAATAGACCTCAGAAATAGTATTTTAGAACAACGTTACAGCGACGCTTTGGCTATTATTGATGAATTAGAGGGGATGAGTAAAAAAGCCATATTACGACAAATTAAATCTTTTTTGAAAGTGTTGTTAATTCATCTGATTAAAAATCAAATCGAGAAAAGATTAACAAATTCTTGGGTTGCTTCTATTCGCAATTCATTGATAGAAATTCAAGATATTAATCTCAAAGAAAATAAAAAATCCTATTATATCAACCAAGATGAATGGAATAGTTGGTTAGAAGATGAAATTGAATTAGCCATAGCTGATGCTAGTTTAGAAGTATTGAACGGGACTTATAATGAATTTCAATTAGCAGAAATGGTCAATAGAAACGAGGTAATTTCTATCGCTAGGAAATTTTTGGAATTGACTCATTTACATTCTGTGAAAGAGTTACCAAAAACTATTGCTGAACTGTTAATACAGTTACCCGGTGGTGAAGATTGGAAATTAGGTAAAAGGTGAGATATTGATACAAATACATAAATATTTAAACTGAGTAGCCAATGATCACAAGTAATCAATGAACAATGACTAAACCTTAAAATATGCCAGTTAAATTAACTTTATGCCTTTTGTGACTGTAAGAATCAGCTAAGTCAGACTAGAATTAACCGGGCCAGTTAACCTTTGCTGAAATTCCCAACACAGGAGGTTTAATTTTGACGAAGTTGAAAATTGGTATTAATGGATTCGGTCGAATTGGTAGACTTGTGTTACGTGCCGGTCTTACTAATCCCAATATTGAATTTGTGGGAATTAATGATTTAGTTCCCCCCGATAACCTGGCTTATCTTCTCAAGTACGACTCCACACACGGGAGATTGAAAAGCAAAGTTGAAGCTAGAGAAGACGGTATAGTTATTGATGGTCATTTTATTCCTTGTGTATCTATGCGAAATCCCGCAGAACTACCTTGGGGTAAATTGGGAGTAGATTATGTTGTTGAATCTACAGGACTGTTCACAGATTACGCTGGGGCGGAAAATCACCTCAAAGCAGGTGCAAAGCGGGTTGTAATTTCTGCACCGACAAAAGAACCGGAAAAGGTAAAAACAATGGTCATGGGTGTAAATCATCACCTATTTGACCCCGCTAAAGATTTGATTGTTTCCAATGCAAGTTGTACTACAAATTGTTTAGCCCCCATTGCTAAAGTCATTAATGATAACTTCGGTTTAGCCGAAGGGTTAATGACCACAGTTCACGCCACAACAGCCACTCAGCCCACGGTAGATGGTCCCAGTCGCAAAGATTGGCGCGGTGGACGAGGTGCGGGTCAAAATATAATTCCCTCCGCTACAGGGGCGGCTAAAGCGGTGGCTTTGGTATTACCAGAATTGAAAGGTAAGTTAACTGGTATGGCTTTGAGAGTTCCCACTCCTGATGTCTCGGTGGTTGACTTGACTTTCAAAACCACCAAAGCCACTTCTTACAAAGAAATCTGTGCAGCCATGAAAAAAGCTGCGGAAGGTAATTTATCAGGTGTGTTAGGTTACACCGATGAAGAAGTAGTATCTACAGATTTTCAAGGTGATTCCCACTCCAGCATCTTCGACGCGGGTGCAGGAATTGAACTGAATGCTAATTTCTTCAAAATTGTCTCCTGGTATGACAACGAATGGGGTTACTCTAACCGCGTCGTTGATTTGATGTTGTCAATGGCCAAAAAAGAAGGATTGATTTAGGTGACAGGTGACAGGTGACAGGTGACAGGTGACAGGTGACAGGTGACAGTGAGAACCGCAAGAGGTAAGAGCAAGATTAATATTCTTCTCCCCCTGCTCTCTGCTCCCCTGCCTCTTCCAGGGCTTAACGGAGTGTGCTACCTTAACGTTACTCCTTACATACTTATGCGTCGCACTAAAATTGTTTGTACTATAGGACCGGCTACATCTTCACCTGAGAAGTTAGAAGCTTTGGTAAGGGCGGGAATGAATATGGCGCGGTTGAATTTTTCTCATGGCGCTTATGAGGCTCACGCCCAAGTTTTTCATCATCTGCGGCAGATTAGCAAGGATTTACACAAGCCAATTGCAATTATGCAGGATTTATGTGGGCCAAAGATTCGGTTAGGGAAATTACCACCGGAAGGGTTAATGTTAGAGGCTGGTAAGGAGGTGACTTTTCTTTTACAGGAGAAGGGTGAAAGTATTGACGAGTTACCCTTACCTCTACCCACCCTATTCGCTATGATGCGATGTGGTGAACCCATTTTAATTAATGATGGTCGGGTGAAATTAACTGTTACCAGTCGTGACGCTGATAGAATTCGCGCTCAGGTGAATATTGGCGGTTTGATTTCTTCTCATAAAGGTGTGAATTTACCCGCTACTCCTTTACCCGTAAGTTCGATTACGGAAAAGGATTTAATGGATTTGCGATTTGGGATACAATTAGGTGTAGACTGGGTGGCGGTTTCCTTTGTGCGATCGCCCCAAGACCTCGAACCTGCACGCCGCATGATTGAAGGTGCTGGCTCAAAGATTCGCCTGATTGCTAAAATTGAACGGGCAGAAGCTGTGGAACAGCTAGATGCTATCATTGCAGCCGCTGACGGTATTATGATTGCTCGTGGGGATTTAGGGGTCGAAGTACCAATATATAACGTCCCCTTAATTCAAAAAGACATTGCTCGTCGTTGTAATCAAGCTGGTAAACCCGTGATTACAGCTACTCAAATGTTAGAGTCCATGATTAGCGCCCCTGACCCAACCCGCGCTGAAGCCACGGACGTTGCTAACTCGATTTTCGATGGCACAGATGCAGTTATGTTGTCTGGAGAAACGGCAATGGGTGACTATCCGATTGCGGCTGTCCAAATCATGCACAATATCGCCTTACAAACAGAAACAGCACTGCAAGAGGGAAATAGACATTCTTGGATTCCCGAAGCTGGTAGTCTCTCTGTCACAGAATCAGTATCTCAATCGGTTTGTCGCATTGCCTATGAAATTGGTGCGAAGGCGATTCTCTGTAATACTACATCAGGAAGTACAGCCAAACTCGTTTCTAAATATCGTCCCAGCACACCAATTATTGCGCTGACTTCTGACTGTACAGCTTACCGTCAATTAGCTTTATCTTGGGGTGTAGAACCCCTACTGATTCAACCTGTTCACACCGCCGAAGAAATGTTTGTGAATGTGGTAAACACCGTTGTAGATAGTGGTTTAGTTCAGGAAGGAGACAAGGTGGTGATTACCTCTGGTGTCCCAATTGGTCAATCTGGAACAACAAGTTTAATTAAAGTGCATTCTATTGGACAGCCAATTACGGCATGACGCATTTAAAATGGGTAGTTGGTAATGGGTAGGTGATTGGTAATTGGGAAAATTCTTGTTCCCTAACCCCTAACCACTGACCCCTAACCACTGACTACTGACCACTGACTACTGACCACTGACATTGGAGTATGTTATGCCTAAGAACTTACTAGAAGCACTACGGGCAGTAACCGTTGTGGTAGCGGATACGGGAGATATCCAATCAATTGAACAGTTTAAACCTCAAGATGCTACTACCAATCCTTCACTGATTACTGCTGCGGCACAAATGGCGGAATATCAGGATATTGTTGATCAAACTTTACTCAAAGCTAAAAAAGATGCTGGCACTGCCGCTAGTCAAGCACAGGTGGTATCCCTGGCTTTTGACCGTTTAGCGGTATCTTTTGGATTAAAGATTTTGCAAATTATTCCCGGTCGGGTGTCTACAGAAGTAGATGCTCGATTATCTTATGATACTGATGCTACTGTAGCTAAAGCCCGGGATTTAATCGCTCAGTATAAAGCCGCTGGTATTTCTAAAGAGCGGGTTTTGATTAAAATTGCCTCCACTTGGGAAGGTATCAAAGCTGGGGAAATTTTGGAAAAAGAAGGTATTCACTGTAACTTAACTTTACTATTTGGTCTGCACCAAGCGATCGCCTGTGCGGAAGCTGGTATCACTTTAATTTCTCCTTTCGTTGGTCGGATTCTTGACTGGTACAAGAAAGATACTGGTCGGGATAGCTATCCCGCAGCGGAAGATCCAGGTGTATTATCTGTAACTAGCATTTATAACTACTATAAAAAGTTTGGTTATAAAACCGAGGTAATGGGCGCTAGTTTCCGCAATATTGGTGAAATTACAGAATTGGCTGGTTGCGATTTGCTGACTATTTCTCCAGGGTTGTTGACAGAATTGCAAAACACTGTTGCTGAATTACCCCGCAAACTTGATCCTGCCAAGGCAGCAGGGTTATCAATTGCCAAAATCTCTGTTGATAAAGCTACTTTTGATCAAATGCACAATGGCGATCGCATGGCTTCTGATAAACTTGCAGAAGGTATTGATGGTTTTACCAAGGCTTTGATTTCTTTGGAAAAACTATTGGCCGAAAGATTGGCTCGTTTAGAAAGTGAAAAGGTAACTGCTTAATAATAGGTAATGGGTAATGGGTAATTGGTAAAATTCTTACTTGTTCTCTATTACCTATTACCTGCTTGATCTACTACAAGGCTGTTAAGAATCTCCTGTTTCAATTAAGTAGGTTGGCGTTGAAAATTGTCGTTATGGCAAGGCAAAAGGCAAGAGGCAAGAGGCAAGAGTGAAGAGGGTTTGGGCGATTTTACGTTTCTTTACACAGTTTGGTTTTATTGTGTTCACCTACTTAATTCATTTTTTTTAAATCTTGAAAAATAGCCCTTAAACATAATTAAATCACGAATTATAGCTAAATTCCAACTTTTTTAATTCTGGCAATATTAAAATAGTTTAAATCATTAAATATTAGTAAAAATAGGAAAAATTAGTAATTAAGCTCCTGACTACAACCATATCCTCAATATTCTTAACCTTGACTTTATTTAAACCTAGTGTAATAGTATTAATATATTTTTAGTGGGTAGCCTAATTCAAATTCATCAAAGCTGAATTTGAAACGGAGGAACCAAGTATTTGGGGCTAATCTTACGAGAGACACCTTCCAGTCTTAGCCCGTCAGCTAACTCCGTCGGCAATGGAAGGAACTTCCAAAATCTTGGCTGTAATATTCAGTTATGATTGGGGCTTCCTTAAATAAATTTTAGATTTTGGATTTGAGATAAATCTGAAATTTAAAATTGTCATCCCCCGCTTCTCATTGATTAATCGTTTCAAGGGAGAGAAGTTAAAACTGTGAAAATTAAGCCAATGTTAGCACGATTACAAAGTGCTATCGGTCGTGATGACCTAATTGAACAAATGGTATTACTACCAGAAACTCAAAAATCATTTTCTAAAAGAGTTTCTCAGGCAAAATCAGCCAATTTTATCGTGGGATATAATGGTTCACCTGAAAGTCACACAGCCCTAGATATCGCTTGTTGGATTGCTCACCAAACGAGTTTAGCTACTAACTCTCAAATTACAGTTCAAGCCGTTTATGTAGTAGAAGAAAACTTCAATTGCCAGTCTGTTGATATATTCAATGTTGCCAATAATAAAGCTCAATTAGAATCCCAATTCAGCAATACATCAAAGCCAGCCACGTTGCGATTAAATCAACCCAAAGGAACAGCAATTTTACCGCAATTGGAAAGAGAATCTAGGACTTCTATTAAGGAAGCAGACAGAATTATTTGGCAAGCCAAAACTCTAGCCGAAGAATGGCAAGGTTCGTTTAAATCTCATTTGCGATTTGGCAACATTGCTAAAGAACTAAAGAAGGTTGTGCAATTAGAAAGTGCAGATATTCTCTTTTTAGGCTGCCAATCTAGTAATCATCCCATGATTACAACACTCGGTAAAAATTTCCCTTGTGCAGTTTTGGGTATTCCCCATTCTATTAATGAATAATTCTCTGTTTTCAATGAAAGTGATGGGAATTTAATTTCAAATTATGAAAAGTCACTTATACTTTAAGTGGCTTTTTCGTTAATTCCTAACTTCTATTGATAAACCGTTCTCTAAATGAGAACATATTGATCAAGTAAGATTTGCATTTTCAAATAAAAATAAACACTACCCTATTGAACCATCATCTCCCCATGCCATGTTAGAACATTTAATGAATGCTAGGGGAATTAAACAATCTGATTTGGTAGGAGTTATTGGTTCTAAAGGTGTGGTTTCTGAGGTTGTGAATAGGAAAAGAGCAATTAGTAAGGCTCAAGCAAAAGCATTAGGAGAATTTTTTAATGTTTCTCCAGGATTGTTTATTTAAATTAAGGCGTGATTATTCTAGTCGTCTTGAGACGACTTTTGCTATTAGACTCAGAATTTATTCTGAGGCGGTTTTAAGCTAAGTAGGTGAACACAATAAAACCAAACTGTGTAAAGAAACGTAAAATCGCCCAAACCCTCTTCACTCTTGCCTCTTGCCTCTTGCCTTTTGCCTTGCCATAACGACAATTTTCAACGCCAACCTACTTATCTTATCCTTAACAATTGCCCCGCGATGTTCTAAAGTCAGCATTTGTAACCCACATTCCGCACCCTTGACTGTCACAAACGGTGATTACGGAAATTGATTCATAAAAAAGGAGTAAAAAATTACCTTTAGCCAAAAAAATAGATTTTGGATAGGAAAATTTATTTGCCTGCCTACTTACTTCTCAAAAAAATCTTCCGGATTTCACAATAATAGATATGTAGAAAAATCCATAGTGTTGGATATGTTGGATATTTACTGATTTTGAGGTTAATTATTACCTGAAATTTGGTGAATATTAAGCACAATATTTCTCTGCAAATTTGCTATGTCTGATCGAAAAATTTAGTATTTTGATGATGGCTTTTCATGAGTATCTTATCATTATTTAAATCATATATAGGATTACCAGTAAATAAATATGACTAATCACTAATTACCAATTACTAATTACCAAGGAGTAAGTAGGTTGATGTTGAAAATTGTCGTTATAGCAAGGCAAGAGGCAAGAGGCAAGAGGCAATAGTAAAGAAGTTTTCAGCGATTTTACGTTTCTTTACACAGTTTGGTTTTATTGTGTTCACCTACTTACTTATATCTCAATATGACTAATATTAACCCATCTCACACTATGAAACAACTGTTAGCTGGTTATGCTGGAATTATTTTTGGTGGATTTGGGCTACATAAATTCATTCTTGGTTATACTTTAGAAGGTTTTATTATGTTAGCAGTTTCTATAATCGGTGGTTCTTTTACCTATGGATTTACATTAATAGTTATGCAGCTTGTTGGTTTGATTGAAGCTATGATTTACTTAAATAAATCTCATGAAGAATTTGTTAATACCTATTTTGTGAATAAGCAAGCTTGGTTTTAGAAAGTTTGTCATGTCAAATTAAGTAGGTTGGCGTTGAAAATTGTCGTTATGGCAAGGCAAAAGGCAAGAGGCAAGAGGGAAGAGTGAAAAGGGTTTGGGCGATTTTACGTTTCTTTACACAGTTTGGTTTTATTGTGTTCACCTACTTAATATGCAGTTGCTCAAATATAAACAGATGCACTTGTTAGTCTTGCTAATAATGAGTACGGGATATTTTAGTATAGTATCAGACTGGGAAATTAATTATTTCTGTAAAAGCCTAATTTTGATGTTACCAGTACAATTAACTGCTGTAATTTACACAGCTAAAATTAAACTATGATTTTTGTGATTTAGATGATTTAGTCTCACGCAAAGACGCAATCACGCTTCGTGATCTCGTATAGAGTAGACGCAAAGGTAAGATTTTTAAAGGTTCAATTTGGGAATTTCATACCTCAATATGGCTACGCCACGCAGGCTATCAGCAACGCCGGATTTAAGTAGGTGAACACAATAAAACCAAACTGTGTAAAGAAATGTAAAATCGCCTAAACCCTCTTCACTCTTGCCTCTTGCCTCTTGCCTTGCCATAACGACAATTTTCAACGCCAACCTACTTAGATGATTTTGGGGAGTTGGGGTTTTAAACGGAAACTTAATATTGTTCACTTGGTGAAAGTGGCAGATTTCCCTTAACCTCAAAGTAGAGACGCTGGTTATTAAGCGTTAAACTAACAAAAGCGAACCTCAAAACTAGCCATGCAACTGATCCCAAAATCTGAAATACTTAGAGAATCTGTCCCCCCCACAAAAATACTTAACTCAGAGAAAATTATTTTAGATGTTGGGGGGATGAAGTGTGCTGGATGCGTGAATGCAGTAGAAAAACAGCTTATTCAGCATTCAGGGGTTAAAAGCGTTTGTGTTAATCTCGCAACGGAAGTTGCAGTCGTAGAGGCAGAAGTTGGTACTGTAGATGTAGAGGCGTTAGTTCAAGGATTAACGGCTACAGGATTTCCTAGCCAATTACGGACGGGTAAAAGTGCTGGTGATAATCTGCAATCCGCTGTGGAAGCAAGACAACGCCAGGAAATGCAGGGGACAGTTAGACAGTTAGGAATTGCTGGTCTATTACTGCTACTATCGGGAATTGGTCATTTTGGTAATATTGGATCTGTTATTTTTCCCTTTTTAAATGATATCTGGTTTCATTGTGGATTGGCGACGATCGCTATTATTATTCCTGGTAGACCAATTTTAGTGGAAGGTTGGCTAGGTTGGCGACGGGGTGCGCCGAATATGAATACTCTCATTGGTTTGGGAACGTTAACAGCCTATACTGCAAGTTTGGTAGCGTTATTGTTTCCCCAAATGGGTTGGGAATGCTTTTTTGATGAACCTGTGATGATGTTGGGTTTTATTCTTTTGGGGAGGACTTTGGAAAAACAGGCTAGAGGACGTGCTGCTAAAGCGTTTCGCCAATTGTTGGCTTTAGCCCCCCAAACAGCCCGGTTAATTATTAACCCAGAACCGGAAAAATTGATTGCTGGGGCAAATATTATGGAAATTCCGGCGGAACAGGTGCGTGTGGGTGAATGGTTGCAGGTGTTACCAGGGGATAAAATTCCGGTAGATGGTGAGGTGCGTTTTGGACAAACTACCATAGATGAATCCATGCTGACAGGGGAAGTAGTACCTGTGATGAAGCAACCGGGAGATACTGTGACTGGGGGAACTTTAAATCAATCAGGAGCGATCGCTATTCAAGCTACCCGCACTGGTGATGATACAATTTTAGCCCAAATTGTGGCTTTAGTAGAAGCCGCCCAAACTCGCAAAGCCCCAGTCCAAAAATTAGCTGATACGGTGGCTGGATATTTTACTTATGGTGTCTTAACAGCGGCTGGTTTAACCTTCGTATTTTGGTATTTGCTGGGAACTCACCTCTGGCCAGATGTTACCATGTCCGGGGCGATGGCAATGGCTCACAATATGGGACATAATCCCCAACATTTATTACCGCACACTCAATATTCTTCCCTATTAATTAGTTTAAAATTAGCGATCGCTGTGATGGTAGTTGCTTGTCCCTGTGCTTTAGGATTAGCTACCCCGACAGCGATTTTAGTAGGAACAGGAATGGGTGCAGAACGGGGACTATTAATCAAAGGTGGCGACGTTTTAGAAAAAGTCCACAAACTAGACACGGTAGTTTTTGATAAAACCGGAACTCTCACCACAGGTAAACCCACTGTCACTGATTGTCTAGTTATTGCCAAATCAACTTTACCATCATCTCTCATTCAACTAGCCGCAGCCGTAGAAAGTGGTACTTATCACCCCCTAGCTACAGCTATTCAGCAAGAAGCCAAAGCCAGAGAGTTAATCATCCCCCATGCTGTAGACTTCCATACCGAACCAGGTATGGGCGTATCCGCTGTCGTCGAGGGAAAAAAAGTTCTTTTAGGTAACTGGGAATGGTTTAATTACCACCAAATCAATATTAATGAAACAGCAGAAAAACAGAGACAAAGACTAGCCACAGAAGGAAAAACCGTAATTGGTGTAGCTGTAGATGGGACTTTAAGCGGATTAATTGCCGTTAGTGATACCCTCAGACCAGATGCGAAAACCGCAGTAGATAAACTCCGACAAATGGGTTTGCGCGTGATGCTCCTTAGTGGTGATAGATTAGAAGCAGCCCAGGCGATCGCTAAACAACTAGGAATCGCCAACACCGACATCATGGCAGGTATCCCCCCAGCCCAAAAAGCCGCCACCATTCAATCTCTTCAATGTGGGAAGATCAACACATTTGTTGCTATGGTAGGAGATGGCATCAATGACGCGCCAGCCTTATCACAGGCAGATGTCGGTATCGCCCTACATTCTGGAACCGATGTCGCTATGGAAACGGCTGAAATTATCTTAATGAGAAATTCCCTGACCGATGTTGTCAAGGCGATTCAGCTAAGTCGAGCCACTTTTAATACTATCCGTCAGAATTTATTTTGGGCTTTTGCCTATAATACAATAGGTATTCCCCTCGCTGCTGGAGTATTACTACCTGTCTATGGTTTCGTTCTAGGACCTGCCAGTGCAGCAGCATTAATGGCTTTTAGCTCCGTCAGTGTTGTTACCAACTCAATTTTATTAAGGAGGTTTGTTCCCTAGCAGCGCAAAGTGAAAGTTAAAAGTCACTCGATTTGGGATTGAGGATTTTTCTGTCCTCAAGGACGGGTCTTGTACCAAATTCTTTTAATCTAAAATCTAAAATTCCCGGTCAACACCAACACAGTGTAGAACCTTTGGCAATTGAGAATGACTGATCAAAGTTTAGGTAATTATCCTATACTTAAAACGGCTCGATTGTTTGATTCTAAACGCAGGGGTAAAGCAAGAGCTTCATAGGTGTCAACTTAAGCTCAAATCCCTACCACATCTAGTTCCTAGTCTCTGACTAGGAATGCAGTTGATGAGGCTCTGCCTCTAATATTATTGAAGGCAGAGCCTTCTAGAATTCATTCCCAGTCTCTGACTGGGAATGAGATGACTTGAGTTCTTTGCGGGATAGAGGTTTTACGTTAGAGACTTCCAAATAAAAAAATGTCCCAAAACTGATGCAGAAATTCTCTCTCTGTGTACTCTGTGCCTCTGTGGTTCGTTTCTTAGGATAATTTATTTCTTGGAAGTCTCTTAAGGGACTTCCAATTAAAAAAATACCCAAAAATTTATTGTGGCGCAGCCATCTTGCCTGCTAATCATCAAGGACGGGCAGGACTTGTGCTGAGCTTGCGATGCCCTGAGCCTGTCGAAGGGTCGAAGTATGCCCATCCCACAAAATTGGGTAATTTATTTTTTGGTGTTCCCTAAGTTGACACCTATGAGCAGTGCTAAACCCCTTGTATCGTAATAAGGAGAGAAAAGAGTAAAAGTTTAAATCTCACCCGTGTTTAGTATACCTATCATGGCAACAGAAGCAGCAAACAATGAAAACCATCTACTGATTATTGAAGATCACCAAGGACGCAAAAAATTTTTTTTGGAAGACCCCGTTTATTCTATTGGTAGAGATCGAGATTGTAATATCCGTCTATTCTCCCAGTTTGTTTCTCGTTATCATGCCACATTAGTAAGATTACCACGCCCCAATAGTCAACGATATTATTATCGAATTGTAGATGGTGATGCCAAAGGAAAACCCAGTTCTAATGGTTTAATAATCAATGGGCAAAAAATTCCCACTCATAACCTCCGCAATAATAGAATCTTGATTTAATTCTCATTCCTCAGTAGATAATAAACAACACGAAATATCAATGAAAATAGCAATTAGTGGTGCAACAGGATTTGTAGGTAGTCGGTTGGTAGAAAGACTACACACGGAAGGTCATAGAATTTTGGTATTAACTCGCAACCCTACCTTTGCTCAAAAGGTTTTTCCCTCCCCAGCATTTCCTAATTTAGAAATTATCGCCTATACTCCTAGTGTATCCGGCACTTGGCAAGATGCTATAGCTGGTTGTGACGGCGTAGTTAATTTAGCAGGAGAACCCATTGCTGAGGGACGTTGGACACCAGAACGCAAGCAGGAAATTCTCAACACTCGCAAACTAGGAACACAAAAAATTGTCGAAGCTATAGCTAAAGCTAATCCTCGCCCCATTGTCCTAGTCAATACTTCGGCTATTGGTTACTACGGAACCAGTGAAACTGCCAGTTTTAATGAAGATAGTGCCTCTGGTAACGACTTTCTCGCTCAAGTCTGTCAAGAATGGGAACAGGAAGCTACCAAGGTAAAAGATACCAATGTGCGGTTAGTAATTTTACGCTTTGGGATTGTTTTGGGTAATGGTGGTGCTTTGGGGAAAATGATTACCCCCTTTAAACTCTTTGCTGGTGGACCCATTGGCAGTGGTCAACAGTGGTTTTCCTGGATTCATTTAGATGATATCGTCGGTTTAATTATCCAAGCTTTAACTAAACCAACAATGGAGGGAGTGTATAATGCCACTGCCCCTCAACCAGTTCGCATGAATGATTTAAGTACAACTATGGGTAACGTCATGAATCGTCCCTCTTGGTTGCCTGTGCCAGGATTCGCCATAGAAGCTATATTAGGAGACGGGGCAAAGGTAGTTTTGGAAGGACAAAAGGTTTTACCCAAACGCACTTTAGAGTCGGGTTTTGAGTATCAATATCCGAATTTGCAATCAGCACTAACGCAGATTCTCACCTAATTCTTAGTTGATAGATAAGTAGGTTGGCATTAAAAATTGTCGTTATGGGAAGGCAAGAGGCAAGAGGCAATCATGCAAGAGTGAAGAAGCTTTGGGCGATTTTACTTTTCTTTACACACTTTGGTTTTATTGTGTTCACCTACTTAGTTCAAAAATTCACAGATGCTATACAAACGTTTTGGTCGGACAGAATTACAAATGCCCGTTTTCTCCTGCGGGGGAATGCGCTATCAATATAAATGGCAGGATGTCACACCAGAGGAAATTCCTACAGATAATCAAGAGAATTTAGAAGCTGTAATTCGTCGTTCTGTAGAATTGGGAATTAATCATATTGAAACTGCACGGGGTTATGGAACATCAGAAATGCAGTTGGGAAAAATCCTGCCTCAGTTTCCCCGTGAAAAATTAATAGTCCAAACAAAAGTTTCTCCTGTTGCAGATGCTCAAGAATTTCGCAAAACGTTTGAAAAATCTTTGGCTTACCTTCAGTTAGATTATGTTGATTTATTTGGGTTACATGGGATTAATAATGCAGAAATTTGGGATTATAGTATTCGTGAAGGTGGTTGTTTAGAAGTAGCAAGACAGTTACAGTCTGAGGGTAAAATTAAATTTATTGGTTTTTCTACTCATGCTCCCATAGAGATAATTTTGCAAGCAATTAATAGTAATCAATTTGATTATGTAAATTTGCATTGGTACTATATTAATCAATGGAATTGGGCTGCTATTGAAGCTGCAAATAAATTAGATATGGGTGTATTTATTATTAGCCCTTCTAATAAAGGCGGGTTATTATATCAACCTGCCAAAAAATTAGTTGATTTGTGTGCGCCTTTGAGTCCAATGGTGTTTAATGATTTATTTTGTTTGAGTCGTCCTCAAGTGCATACTTTGAGTATAGGTGCAGCAAAACCAACTGATTTTGATGAGCATTTAAAGACTTTGGCATTGTTAGATAATGCGGCAGAAATTTTACCACCAATTATTTCTAGATTGGAATCGGAAGCGGTCAATATTTTAGGAGAAGATTGGGTAAAAACCTGGGAAACTAATCTACCAACTTGGGAAGAAACGCCAGGAGAAGTAAATATGCGGGTGATTTTGTGGCTGTTAAATTTGACTTTGGCTTATGACATGATTGACTATGGGAAAATGCGTTACAATCTCTTAGGACAGGCTAATCATTGGTTTCCTGGTAATCGGGCTGATAAGTTAGGTGAATTAGATTTAAGAGAATGTCTTGTTAATAGTCCCCAATCTGAAAAAATTCCCCAGATGTTAGCTAAAGCCCAGGATATATTAGGAAGTGCGGAGATAAAGCGTTTGTCTCAAGAATAGGGAACAGGGAACAGGGAACAGGGAACAGGGAACAGGGAACAGGGAACAGGGAACAGGGAACAGGGAATAGGTAATAGGTAATAGGTAATAGGGAACAGGGAATAGGTAATAGGGAACAGGGAATAGGTAATAGGTAATAGGTAATAGGTAATAGGGAACAGGGAATAGGTAATAGGGAACAGGGAACAGGTAACAGGGAACAGGTAATAGGGAACAGGGAACAGGGAACAGGGGACGTTGACAGTGGAAGTATAGTAGACTTCCATATTATTCATTAGTCAGTAGTCAGATGAGTGACTGGTCATTAGCAATTTGCCGTTAACTAATGACTTTTGACCAGTGACAAGATGTTTAACTGGCATCAGAAGAGCTAGGTGTTGCTACATCTAATGTACTATTTACCACAGAATTCATTTGTGACAATTGTAACATATCCTCAGTCCAGCCAGGGTTAGCAAACTGAGGTAATATTTCCTTGCTAAATGCTTCGGCGGCTTTTGATCTATAGCGGTTGGGGTTAAATATCAGCCAGAGTGTGCGCTTCACCACAACTCCTTCGATAGGGGTGCGGTGAAGGACACCCATTTGTAATTCTTTAGCGATCGCTGATGTAGAAACAAAGGCAGCACCTAAGCCTGACTGGACAGCGTTTTTAATAGCTTCTATGGAATTTAGTTCCATCTCAAACTTAAACCGTCTGGTGTCAATATCACAACGGGCTAAAACCTGATCAATGACTTTGCGGATAGTTGATTGGGAGTCAAGAGCAATGAATTGTAGTTTATATAGGTCTTCTTTTTGGATGGTTTCTAATTTAGCAAAGGGATGGGAGGTAGGTAAGATGAGCGCCAATTCATCTTCAGCATAGGGAACAGTTTTTAAAGATTCCCCTAATTCCGTGGGAATTTCTCCGCCAATAATCGCCAGATCAACCTGACCATTAGATACACTCCAAGCGGTGCGTCGGGTTGAATGGACGTGCAATTGCACAGCTACTTCTGGATATTTTTGTCGAAATAAACCGATCATTTTCGGCAGAAGATAAGTGCCGGTGGTTTGAGATGCGCCTACAATTAATGTACCCCCTTGAAGATTTTGGAGGTCTTCAATCGCGCGGCAGGTTTCCTGACACAAGCTGAGGATTTTGTCTCCGTAGTTGAGGAGTAAATGCCCAGCTTCAGTTAATTGAGCGCGACGACCACCTCGATCAAATAGAGGGACATCCAGTTGCCGTTCCAGGTTTTGAACTTGCAAACTGACAGCGGGTTGGGAGACGTAAAGGCTATCAGCCGCCCGTTTGAAACTCCCCTCTTGGGCGATCGCTTTGAGAATACGTAACTGATCTAAGGTAAAAGGAAGGTCAGACATAAGGCTTAACCCACAAACTGGGGTGCATGAGTAACTTTAAAAATAAATCGAAATGAATAGTTTGGTCACTAAGCATGATTTATGGCATTGTTAACATTTGAAGAACCGTGAATTTTGACTTTGCTTTGCGGTACTAGCTGATTTGAATTTTGAATTGAGTTGTATATATGATGCCCAATCATTGGTTTACCTCCAGTCATTTTGTCATACTAGGGTTACAATTAGTTTTTGCGATCGCTCACAGCGGAGGGGCAGCTTTACGTCCTTGGGCAGAAAAATACATTGGACCAAGACTTTATCGCATTATCTTTGCATTAATTAGCCTCCCTTTGGCTGTGATCTTAATTGTTTACTTTTTTAATCACCGTTATGATGGACAGCAACTTTGGCAAGTACAGGGCATAACAGGTGTAAGAACATTAGTCTGGGTACTATCAGCTATATCCTTTTTATTTTTATATCCTGCTACCTTCAATCTACTAGAAATTGCTGCCATTCAAAAGCCCCAAGTTCATCTTTATGAAACAGGAATTATCCGTATTACCCGTCATCCGCAAATGGTGGGACAAGTTATTTGGTGTGTAGCCCATACCCTGTGGCTAGGTACTAGTTTTACCCTTGTCACCTCCATTGGGTTGATACTACATCATCTATTTGGAGTATGGCATGGCGATCGCCGTTTAAGTCAACGTTATGGAGAAGCCTTTGAAGTTGTCAAACAGCGAACTTCCATTATCCCCTTTCAAGCGATTATTGATGGTCGTCAATCCTTGCACTGGCAGGAATTTCTCCGCCCTGCTTATTTAGGGGTTGCCATTTTCACAGGTCTATTATGGTGGTCTCACCCCTTGTTATTAGTGGCAACAAGTAGGATAATATGGTAGTTTGGTGTGATCCCCAAGATCAACAAAACATATAAATTTAACGAAACTTTGTCCTGATCACTTGCTACCAAAACAATGTACGATAAACTCAAACATATATCATTAAACTTTTTCCCAATGGGATCAGAAAAAGAATTTATCCACCAGGTTTCAGTGGACCTTATACTCGTAAACAAACAATAGCCATCTACCAGACTGGAAACAGGCATTAAGTAGCAATGTAGAGACTGCAATAACCCGCACTGTCACCATTGTCAAATTTTTCCCAAGCAGTTGTAATCAGGATTTGAAATGTAGAACAGCCAGCGCGGTATACACAGTGGCTTTTTTGTCAGCAGGAAACATCAAAATCCTTAATAGCAGGGGTCAGGAGTCAGGAATCACCGATTTAGGAGTAAAACCCTGTTGTCGGCTGAATTTAATCAATAGCTACGGTGCGTTGACACGAACAATTGATATCCTCCGCCTTGTCTGTTGCTAGAAAATTTAAAATTCAAATTGGTAATTTATACCGATTTGCTCCTGCTGACAATCAACTTTTGATATAAAAACCTTATAATCACAAGAGGCATCATGGTGTTGTCGGTTAATGAACGGACATTTACTCAAGAAGTTTTAGAATCCCCTGTACCCGTTTTGGTGAATTTTGAAGCTCCCTGGTGTGGGCTTTGCCGCCTCATTCACCCACTGTTATCACAATTTCAGACTCAGTGTGGTGATGAACTTAAATTGGTGGGAGTTAACGCTGATCAAAATTTCAAGCTATCAAATACTTATAGACTGAAATCATTACCAACCTTACTGTTGATAGAAAAAGGTATAGTTAGACAAAGACTAGAAGGTTTTCGGAGTAAAGACGATTTACGTCTAGCCTTAGAAGCAATTAGACTCACATATACAAGTCAAGAAAAAATAGATACAGCAGAAGTCAGAAGTCAGGAGTCAGGAGTTAGGAGGTAGGAGAGCAGGGAGTAGGGGGAGTAGGGGG
>NZ_LJOU01000068.1:0-35389 GCF_001672085.1 Anabaena sp. AL93
TGATCCCGGCTGGTATCATGATGGCGATGGGTTTTACTAAAAGAATCAAAAACCGGGCCAGGACAACTTCGCGTTTTTCGTTTTTTCTTCCTAAAAATTCCGGTGTTCTGCCTCCCATTAAGCCTGTAGCAAAGACGGTTAATATGAGGTAAGAAAATAAATAAGCTGTTCCTGTTCCTTGCCCCCCCCAAATGATTTGGAAAAACATATTGGCAAAGGTAACAAAACCGCCGTTGGGCATAAATGAATCAATTAAACTATTAATTGCTCCACACATTGTGGCGGTTGTCGCAACTATAAATAAGGCTGATTGCGCCCAACCAAATCTGATTTCTTTTCCTTCTAAGTTGGGTTGTGTACTTCCTAAAATGGTATTGATGGCAGGGTTGCCGTTATATTCTCCTATGGCGGTAATGATAATAAAGATGATGAAAATTATGCCTACCATGCTGTAAACTAACCAGGCTTGTTTGCTGTTGTTGGCAAATATTCCATAGGTGTAAATTAGGGATGTGGGAATTAACAACATGGCGATGATTTCTATGAGGTTAGAAAATCCGTTGGGGTTTTCATAAGGATGGGCAGAATTGATAGTAAAAAATCCGCCGCCGTTTTCTCCTAGTTGTTTGATAATTTCCAAATGGGCAACTGGTCCGCGAGCGATCGCCTGACTAATGCTAGAATTTTCTAAGGTGGGAAATACTGCCGGTCCTGCTAATGTTTCTGGTACTCCCGCTATCATTAGGAATATTGCGCCTACTATACTCATGGGTAACAATATTCGCGTAATCGAACGAATTAAATCTACATAAAAATTGCCTAATGGTCTGCCTGTTAATCCTCTAATAAATGCTATACTCACTGTTAGTCCTGTGGCAGCGGAAGTAAACATTAAATAGCCAATTCCCCAAATTTGACTACCATAGCTGAGATAAGTTTCTCCTGAATAATGTTGTTGATCTGTGTTGGTGAGAAAGGATATGGTTGTATGTAAAGCTGTATCCCATGTCATCCCACCAATTTGCGTGGGGTTGAGAGGTAGCCATGCTTGATTTATGAGGATGAAGAATATTAAACATCCCATGACTAAGTTGCTGTAAAATATGGCTGCTGCATATTGCCAAGCGGTCATATCTGGTTTACTATGAACACCGATGAGCAGGTAAATGAATCTCTCAAGTTTGTCAAATATGGGGTCGAGAATTGTCCTCTGTTCTTGGTAAATACGCGCCATATATTTTCCCAAGATAGGTGTGATGCCTACTACTATGAGTAGAGTTAATGCTATTTGTATCCATCCTTGAATCATAATTTTAGACTAAGAATATAGGCTGATTAGATATCTCCACAAATTAAAGATGCTTGACTTGAAACCCTTGCGGAGACGTTCCATGTAACGTCTCTATCATCTTTTTTGGATATGTCTATTGAATAACCAATTTCTATAATTCATTAATTTCTGATTAAAAACAAGATTCGCAAGGTATATTTTATGTTTAGCTTAATGGATTTACCTAGCAGCGAGGAGATTCATATTTATACAGGGACTATGATAAGGAGAATTGGAAAAATGATAACTGGTTTAACAATCCCTAGCCCTTATTACCTCAGTTTAATTACAGAATTTGCACCTCGTCCTATTACAAATGATCTTGAATTAAGTATAACTCAAGAAAGAATTAATACAATATTAGATCAAAAAAATCTTAGCCAAGATGATCGAGATTATATAAATGTATTAGGAATGTTAGTTTATGACTATGAAGAGAAAAATGAACAATTCCCTAAATTAACTGATGGAGAATTATTACAAACATTAATGGAAGACTATAATTTGGAAATACGAGATTTTTTAGGGATTTTTGAGCAAGAACAAACAATATTAGACATATTAGACGGCAAACGTCAACTCAATTCTCAAGAAACCTTCAAATTGCGATAGCGTAAGCGCTGACTTGTCAGTTCGCTGATATTGTAACACTCCTAAATAAAGTAGAAATATTGCGAACTGCTTGCAGCAGTGCTTCGCTATCGCTTACCCATGAGATCGCAGTTAATCCCAGTTAAGGAAGCACAAGAAAATGGATATTGAGCGATGGTATGTTCGCTGGCTTGTGACAACGAGCTAATTTAAAAAACTTTCATATTCATCATGATTACCGATCCAAATCCAATAATAATCGTCACCCTTTTTCAAGGCTAACGCTCGATATCCACCACTAACACGAGCAGACCAAAGATTTATACCGACTTTTTTGAAGTGCAAAGAGGGATGAAGTGAGTTTTCCTGCCAAAGCTGATAAGCCTTCCGCGCTTGCTCTTGCATCTCAGGTGACAAATTAGCATACGCTTTCCAAAACTCAGTCGTCGCCAAGGATTTCATCAAGATCCCTCACGTTGTTGGCTGCAATATCTTTTTCTGCCTGAGCAATGAGGCGATCTAATTTCCCTGATGCTAAATCTGCCTCAATTTGCTGATCCCACATCTCATCAAGATATTCTTGAAGCCATTTTGCCAGATCACGAACTTCACTTTCTGGCAATTGCTTGATTACTGATTCAACTTCTAGCCGAGTAGTCATACAAGATTTTACATTTAAAGAGTTTTTCTTTTCTATATTATCACCAACTTTGACATTGAAACGCCACTACATGGTAGCTATTTGACCAATCGCTTTTCTTAAAGATGAAAAAGTAATAAGGTACGTTACATTTCATTAACGCACCCTACAAGATTGGCGATTCCTGCGGAGCGCTTCGCTATCGCGTTAACCCAATATTAGCGAACTGACAAGTCAGCGCTTCGCTATCGCAGTTAATCACAGTTAAGGAAGCACAAGACAATGGAATTTGAGCAATTCCTAGGTCGCGCTTCAGTATCGCACTATCCTAATATTTTTTTAACCTCATTGAGCTGTGCAGTCTAAAAGATGTTCTTGGGGTGAGTAGTTGTTATTCCTTTTTTTATTTTATCACTTGATAATCAAGACAGTAGCTACAAGATCAGCAATCGCACTACAAGATCGATCGCTTACCCATGAGATCGCAATTAATCCAGTTAATGAAGCACAAGACTATGGAAATTGAGCGATTCCTAGGTCGCGCAACGCTTACGCACTAACCCAATATTAGCGAACTGACAAGTCAGCGCTTACGCTATCGCACTATCACAGTTAAAGAAGCACAAGACTATGGAAATTGAGCGATTCCTAGGTCGCGCAACGCTTACGCATTAACTCAATATTAGCGAACTGACAAGTCAGCGCTTACGCTATCGCAGTTAATCACAGTTAACGAAGCGCAAGAAAATGGCAATTGAGCGATCGCTTACCCATGAGATCGCACTAACCCAATATTAACGAACTGACAAGTCAGCGCTTACGCTATCGCATTAATCGCAGTTAAAGAAACACAAGATAATGTATTTTGAGCGATTCCTAGGTCGCGCAACGCTTACGCACTAACCCAATATTAGCGAACTGACAAGTCAGCGCTTACGCTATCGCATTAATCGCAATTAAGGAAGCACATAAAGAACTCCGCAGGAATCGCTTTTCTCAAAGATGTTTAACGGACTCGTTAGACTTTACCTCACAGATGACTTATGATCAATGTATTATTGCCTGTATGGAAGTTTAAACTATTTGACATACTCACCGACCTGAAGGTGCGGTGATTCTTGACACTTCAATGAAACACGCCACAAGTGGTCTTATCGTCCCTCCATGTCCGTTTAAAGTCTCCCAATGCCCTATGGCGACTATGACCAAATTTTAACATAAAGCCGTCCTAGAAGGACGGGGCTTGTGTCCCGTCTTTTCGGTCAACAATCTGAGTCAGTCAGACAAATTATCACTCTTCAAACTCCTAGCCACACAAATCCCAGACGCTGAACTACGAGTTATCTTTTCTGCATCAGAGTACCCGATTTGGTCGCCATATCACGCAACGGAAGCTGCAAACATTCTAATGCAGATGATTCAGGATAACAAAGAGACATCAACTCATGGATCGCACTAACTCGATATTAGCGAACTGACAAGTCAGCGCTTGCGCGATCGCATTTAAGGGCAGTTTATCCAAGACTAAAATAAGATCAACATTTTTTAGGAGGTGCTGTTTCTGTATAATTTACCGGATGATTTAGCCATTATTGAAATTCATCAAGCAATTGGTAATCTTGTCATTCGATTTCCATTACTTCATTGCCAAGAATGTGCCAAAACACTCAAACAGTGGCTAAAACAACGTAAAATTCCTGGTAAAGTTTGGCGACTTTCGACGATATACGATAATGAAGACTTTATTTTGAGCAATCGCTTAGAAAAACAAGGTTGCTTTGAAACTATTACGGAAAATGGCGTTCATTACGGTGTTGAAGTTTTTGGCAAAATTTTCGACAACCTTTCCCGACAAGGACTATACCCAGATGACTGGATTCAAGATTTTACCTCTCTATCTAATGAGTTTAAAATAGAAGTAATAGAAGAATTTTGAAAATTTTTAATGGAGTTAAACTCAATGAGTACATTATTTAACTTACTCGAAAAAATTAAAACCAAACCAGGCTTATATTTGGGAACAGCATCTATCAGTAATTTACGGATGTTTATTTTGGGATATCGCTTTTCTCGCTCTGAATTAGGTATTACTAATACTGAAACTGAAAGTGATTTTCATAAAAACTTTCAACCTTGGCTACAAAACCGCTTATCTATCCATACCGTTAACGCTTGGGATAAAATTATTTTACTCACCTGTATTGATGAAAAAGCTGCATTTGATTACTTTTTTCAATTACTAGATGAATTTATTCAAAGAGACCAAAGCCAAGATATTGAACCAATCCTGGCTGAACCATCCTCTAAAAATTCTCAAGAAGCTGCTTGAATAATAACAGTGAATCTTAGTGTGCTGGTTGTTTCTGTTGCAGTTAATCCCAGTTAAGGAAGTACAAGATAATGGATTTTGAGCGATCGCTTCCCTCGCCATAGGCATCGCATTACATCATAAAAATTCATGAAAGAGGTTATCGAACGGTTCTGTATTTTTCCAGCGATAGGTGTTAAAATCTCGATAATCAACCGATAAAATTTGGCCATGACCTAATTCTTCTGCCAGAATAACGAGAGAGGCATCGGCTAAATCCATCGGTAAATCTTTATATTTTTCCATTAGTTCTTCAATACGCTGGCAATGATGTTGTTTGAGATCAAAGATTTGTAGTTTTCCTATAGAAATTTTATTAATAAAGATTTTTGGAGCATCTACTCCTACTCTTTTTTGTAATAGATAGCAAGTTTCCGTGACGACACACCAGGTTGTAATAAATTGCTGATTAGCTAAATCTTGAAATCGTTTTTTGGCGGCTATATGAACTGTATCTTTTTTATTGGCAAGAGCTAACCAAAAGCCTGTATCAACTATGATCATATTTTTGATTAAGTTCACGGTCTAAGTAGTTTTTATAGTTTTTAGAGAGGTCTGTTTCAGCTTCTATGCAACCGATAAAGTCTGACCAGTCTTGCCAGGAATTTTCTGAGGATTCCTGTTGATTCTGAAGGTAGCGTTTTTTCAGGACTTCTACGAGGACGATTATGATTTGTTGTGCATCGGGAGGAAGAGACGCAATATCTTGTTGAATTGTATCTAAGTTCATAATCTAATTTTGCTGTTTCTCTGATTATAGTTTAGCAAAAAACGATTCCTGCGGAGCGCAACGCTTACGCACTAACCCAATATTAGCGTTACGCTATCGCAATTAATAAATAGTAGTTAACGAAGCACAAGACAATGGATTTTGAGCGATAGCGAACTCCGTAGGAATCGCTTTTCTCAAAGATGTTAAACAGTGAAATTAGACGGTTTATATTTATAACTTAGTTCCAGAGCATTGCAAAAGCTATTTAGTTGATTAAGCAAAGCATTATAGTAAATGTAAGCATCCTCTTGTTTATCTTGGAGATTAGCATATAAAGTTAACTCTGGTTCTGGTGCTAGGCGATCTTTAGGGATATCTAAACCGGCTTCAGATAACCGTGTTGAGGCAATTGCAATTAATAATGCTCCTATTGTATTGGACTCACCATTGTGAAGATCATTAAGTCCAGGTAATATTGTTTCTGCACCAGGTAATTCATTAAGATTCATGATTGATTTTCCTCCAGGTTATTTTCACAAAGTTCAATAAATTTTTCAATTCTACTTCTAAGGATATCAGGGTTTAGAGAGGGAAATCTGATTATTTCCGGTGTAATTGCTTCAAAACTATTCCGTAAATCATTCAAAGAGAATAATTTCTGTTTGTACATGGCTTCAATATCTTTAATATCACGGTCAAATCCCCTGGATAGTTTAGCAAGAGCTTGGGCAGTAAAATCATAGTGATAAAACGAAATTTGACCTTGTTTGCCAATGAATACGCTTCTATCACGCCATCCTGGAAGAGGTGGTAAGAAGTCCTGGGGAGATGCTAATTCGATATTAATGTTTAATTCTTGTTTGAGTTTGGCGATCGCCTGAAAAATGCCTGGTGGTTCAGGATCTAGACGAAGATCAACATCAACTGTGGAGTTACGCCATCCAATTAGTAGCGCACTAGCTCCTCCTGTAAAGTAGATACAGCCTGAACCCTGGGCTTCTCTACCTAAGAGTTGCATCAGACGTTCTAACTTTTGAGTGTCAATGTTTGCACGCATATTTTTATTGATTTATTTGTTTGGATATTGAGCGATCGCAGTTAAGGAAGCACAAAAAAATGGATTTTAAGCGATCGCATTAACTCAATATTAGCGATCGCACTTAATCACAGTTAAGGAAGCGCAAGACAATAGATTTTGAGCGATCGCTTACCCATGAGATCGCAGTTAATCACAGTTAAAGAATCACAAAACAATGGATTTTGAGCGATCGCATTAACTCAATATTAGCGATCGCAGTTAATAGTAGTTAAAGAAGCACAAGATAATGGATATTGAGCGATCGCATTTCCCCAATATCAGCGATCGCATTAACTCAATATTAGCGATCGCAGTTAATAGTAGTTAAAGAATCACAAAACAATGGATTTTGAGCGATCGCAGTTAATCGCAGTTAATGAAGCACAAGACAATGGATTTTGAGCGAACTGCTTGCAATATGACAATACAATAAATAAAAAATAAATTTAATTTCACCCATACTAACTCCATAATGCCTAATTATAGAAGACCTAATGTTTCTGGAGGTACATATTTCATCACACAAGTCACTTATCAAAGAGAATCTTGGCTCTGTACTGATATAGGGAGAAAATCTCTCCGAGAAGCAATAGAAAAAGTAAGGGAAAAATATCCTTTTTGTATTGATGCTTTTGTTTTATTACCTGATCATTTTCATTGTTTGTGGACTTTACCCCCTGATGATAAATATTTGTCGGTGAGATTGCGCCTAATTAAAACCTATGTTACTAAACATTATGGACAAGCATTAGGGGTTAATCGGGAGGTTTCTCAATCACGACAAAAGCGAGGAGAAAGTAATCTTTGGCAACGTCGGTTTTGGGAGCATTTAATTCGGGATGAACGGGATTTTGCGCTCCATTGTGATTATATTCATGATAATCCGGCTCGACATGGATTGTGTGAAAATCCCCAAGATTGGCAGTATTCCAGTATTCATCGGTTTATCGCTCAGGGAATTTATCCAACCGATTGGGGTAAAGATAGCAGAAAGGAAAAACCTCAAGGATATTGGGACGATTAGTAGGGTGCGTTAGCGACAGCGTAACGCACCGAAAATCAGTAAATAATTATAAATATGGTGCGTTACACTCCGTTAACGCACCCTACAAGATCGGCGATCGCACTACAAGATCGGCGATCGCACTACCAAGTAGGAATATCATCCGAATTTGCTTTTACTGAATTCTCGTATTTTTTTATTAATCTTAAGCGAGTCCACCCTCCAAAAAGTCCGACCAGAAAACCGATAGCACCAAACCAGAATTTCACCGTATCATCGCCCTCCTTACTTGTGAAGATCAATACGAACCACCCCAAACCAAAAAGTATAGGTAACCAGGCTTCAATTTTATCCCACATATTTACATGCTTATGCCACCCTGTCTTTACCAAGGAACTACATTGAGCGCAACGAATAACCGGAGGTCCATAAGAAGGCATATTTAATCCTCTGCAAAATTGTCGCTTGCAGTTTGGACAATTATAAGTTGTGATGGTTGCCATAGATAGATTAGATACTTTAACGCGGTAAGATATCACTCCAAATCAACACCAAAATATCACAACATTGTTCCCTTCAAGCAGTGATCGCTTCACAATTACTAATGCTTTGCAAATAACTGATAATTTGACCTTATTTCTCGCTGATATCCAGAATTTTCCTAAATCTCTCAGCTTCCAACCTTAACCTTTCATTCTCCATCCTTAACGCCAAAATCTCATTCCTCTGCAACTCAATTAACGACCTTTGACTAATTACCTCACCAAAGGCTTTTTTCCTATTTTCAATCCCAAACCATCTTTGATAGGTTTTTGTATGTTCATCAACAGTATGACCTAAATTGTCTGCTGCGGCTTTAATTGGTATTCCCTGAAGATGCGCTCGAATCGCGCAACCATGCCGTAAATCATAAGGTTGAAACTCAATTCCCACCTTTCTAAACCATCTGGATATATCTCTCCGCATCCAATTAATATTTTGTACAGAGGCAATTTTTGCCACCTTTTGTTCTAAAATTTTTAATGGTTTGGGATTATGTAAATCAAATAATTCTATCCATTCTGGTACAAAAGGAATAACTTCTCTATATCCAGTTTTGGTATTTTTATTCACCTTCCAAGTATGATCTATATTTTGGGGAGACATCCACCAATTAATATCTGGTTGGACAAATAATTCCCTTGGTCTTAACCCATAAGTCGCCAACATTCCATATACCCAACGCCACATTTCCCAGGTGTCTATCTCATCACTAATGTTTGTATTTTTGCGGTTGAGGGCAAATTTTTCAAAGAAGTCAAAAGCCGATATTATTTTTTCATCTTCAGGAATTTCTCGATAAGCAGGAGTGACATGATCTCGTTTGACATCGAGTTGAAATCCTAAATTAAAGGTTTTAATCAAAACAGAACTTACCGCAATCAGTTCATTTTTTTTATTACCCTGAAATGAATTAATAATTTCCTCAAAATTTTCTTTTGTGGCTAAATGGGAGAGAGTCAAGTTTCTTTTAATGACAGATATATAATTAGCAAAAGTATTTTGACTGGTGATAGTTTTCTGACGGGTTTGATAATATTTTTCATCAAATTTATCTAATAATTCGCCAATTGTTTTGCTCTCTTGTTTCTCTCTCGATTTAATTCCTAAATACTTCTCATTCCACTCGAAAGTATGACGAGCAATTAATTTACCCAACTCATAACTTTCTTCAATTGCAGTTTTTAATCCCTCTAAATTTGCGGGTATTCCTAGAGATAAATCATACTGCTTTTTTGTTTTACCTAAACTGTAATCTCCTGGTTTTAAAGGTAAGGTAGCTCGTAATTGGAGAGAATTGCCAGTTTGTTTAATACTAACTCTTATTCTCTCCCTTTTTAAATTAGTATTAGCTTCAACTAACTTCTGTTCAAAAACTGCTTGATACTGTAATTCCGTTGCTTTTATTTTCGCCATTCCCTATACCTACCGTCTGTGGTGTTCTGCGGCTCAAAGTCTGCAAACATATCTGCGAACCAGTCCCTTGAGTCTGCATTTGCATCCTCATGTAGAGATGGGGGATAGGTTTCCGATATTACAGTACAGCTATTTTCAGGTAAATAGACCACAAACCGACCTCTCTCCAAACCTCTCTCCTAAGAGGAGAGAGGCTTTGATTTACCCCCCTTCCAGCAATAAAGGTTTTTCTTTTTCCCTCTCCTCTTAGGAGAGGGTTAGGGAGAGGTAGGCTGGGGGTTAGGTCTAATAATAGTAGTTCAAATACAAGAAAACTGCTGTAACTGTTAGGGATAAAAATTACCCTGACTCATTCCCTAAATATTCCCTTATTTATAAAAGCTGAAATGGTGAAAATAAAATGTTCTGTCCGAGCAAAATTACCTGATAAAATAAGTTACTCAGGAACATTTACAGCATATCACCTGTTGTCATTGCAGTTATATGGTGCCTGGTGGTGTGATGTGCGCCCCAACTTTAACTGATATTACCCGCGCCTGGGCAATTTTGGAATATTTCCGCACCAATTGGTTAGAACCAGTTTGGCTAGGTTGTTCTTTAGAAAGATATGAAGAAATTCAATCTTATGAAGACTTTCAAAAGTGGTTAGATGAAGATGTTAAACATCGAGAATCTGACTTAGGTTTATATTGGCGCATGGGGTTAGATATCGGTTTAGATCGATATGGCGCTGGTGTGGGTAAATATGTGACTTGGGGTTATATTCCCCATGAGGATAAATATAATCATCCCACCATTGAAGGACGTAACGCTGCTGTGATTATGAAAAGCGGTGTTTATGATAGCTTCACTGATACTCATGCTTTGATGAATCAAGGTTTTGCCCGTGAGAATTTAACCCATTCCTGGTATGATGAAGGTACAGAAGATTGGCATCCAAGCGATCGCACAACCACACCAATTAATAACAACCAAAAAGACTTTAATGGGGCATATTCTTGGTCAAGTGCAGTCCTTCACCAAGACTTAGGACGTTTAGAAGCCGGTCCCCTAGCCCGTCAATTAGTTGCAGGGGGAAATCATGGGGAATCTTGGCAACATTATGACCCATTTATTCTCGATACATTCAAGAAAATGGGCGGTGCAAGTGTTCATCTTCGGCAATTAGGAAGAGTCCACGAAATAGTTAAACTATATCGTCAAGCCGAACGGTGTTTAAGAGAGTTCAAATTAAACGATCCTTGGTATATTAAACCAGAAGAAAAAGATGGTAAAGGTTGGGGTGCAACGGAAGCCGCTAGAGGTGCATTATGTCACTGGGTAGAAATCGAAAAAGGTAAAATTAAGAATTATCAAGTTATCGCCCCTGGTACTTGGAATATCGGACCCCGTGACGGTGCGGGAGAATTAGGACCAATTGAAAAAGCATTAATTGGAACACCTATTCAAGACCCGAAAGACCCCGTAGAAGTGGGTCATGTCGCCCGTTCTTTTGATTCATGTTTGGTGTGTACTGTTCACGCCCACGACGCGAAAACCGGCGAAGAATTAGCTCGTTTTAGAACGGCTTAATTTATGTTACTTAAGATCCCCGACTTCTTAGAGAAGTCGGGGATCTGTTCTTTTCTCTATTTTTCGATAAGTCAGGGTTCTATATAATTGTTATGTGCAGTACAAAAGTTCCCAAATCAGTGGGTTAGTCTGAATTTTAAGGAATAATTGATAATTCCTAACTATCAGATTAAGAATTATCAATTAGGAATTACTAAATACTAAAAATGGTAACTAATTGTGTCTAATTTAGAACTACATCAATATCTTCCTCAACTTCCTGAAGCTGCATTGCAAGAATTTATAGAATGGTGTATGTTGGATCAGTCAACAGCCGCAGGATTAGAATTTAAACCCGATCAAAGTAAGTTAAAGAATTTAGCACCAGGGGATTATTCTAAGCAATTAGTTGACCAATTTATGAAAGTAAGACCTGACCCAATTAGAGCAGGTTTAGTAGCCGTAATTGCTGGCAAACAAGCCGATAAACACGAATTAACAGGTTTAGCTGCTGTGGTTGATTTTGTTTCTCTTTATGTTAAGTATTTAATTCCTAAAGATGGTACTAATCCAGAAGAAGCAGATGCAATTTTAGCTAAAGCATCACAACATCAATATGAGCAACTTGTAGAAATTGCTAAGAAACATGGTGTGAATTTATAAATTTGTAGGGTGGGCATTGCCCACCTCATGATTGATAGTTAACATGAGGCTTTATATTAATTATATTTACCAAATTGGACAGTTTATGATTTAGCTGCGACCTTGTATAATTTGCTGACCAATAGACATCTGGTGAAAATTAAATATGCGTGACATGAAACCCCTGTAGAGACGTTCCATGGAACGTCTCTACAATCTTTACCGGAGATGTCTAATAATGAACCTTTACCCGCAGAGTTTAGAAAAACGGGAATAGCATTACCACCACCCCAAAATTTTAACCCAAAAATTAGCGATCGCATCAATGTTACCATTCTCCAAGGTTTCAGAGGAAGAAGCAACAGGGAACAGAAAAAACTCATGTTTAAAAACATGAGATTGAAATAATGACACTGTTTTTTTTGTAACCCGGGTAAATGTTGGCGAAGATACGTCAACCCAACCTTACAAAATGTTTAACTCATTAAATCTTGAAACATAGCGGTACTTAAATAGCGTTCACCAAAGGAAGGTTGAATCATTACTATTAATTTACCTGCATTTTCTGGGCGTTTACCTACTTCAATAGCAGCAGATAAAGCCGCACCCGAAGATATTCCTGATAATAAACCTTCCTCCCTAGCTAATCTTCGTCCATATTCCATTGCTGCTGCGTCCTCAACTTGAATTATTTCATCAATTAAATCTTGACGCAAAACATCAGGAATAAATCCCGCACCAATTCCTTGAATTTTGTGAGAACCGGGTTTACCACCTGATAGAATCGGACTGTTACTAGGTTCGACTGCAATAACTTGAAAACTTGGTTTGCGTTGTTTAATTACTTCAGCAATACCAGTAATTGTGCCGCCCGTTCCTACCCCAGAAATTAAGATATCAACTTCTCCGTCAGTATCCGCCCAAATTTCCTCAGCGGTGGTTTCTCGGTGAATTTTCGGGTTAGCTGGGTTGGCAAATTGTTGTAACATAAAGGCATTAGGAGTATTGGCAACAATTTCCTCAGCTTTGTTAATTGCGCCCCGCATTCCCTGAGTTCCTGGTGTTAATTCCAAACTTGCACCATAAGCCCGCAACATAGCCCGTCTTTCTTGGCTCATGGTTTCTGGCATAGTTAAAATTAACTTGTAGCCACGGGCGGCTGCTACCATTGCTAAAGCGATACCTGTATTACCAGATGTTGGTTCAACTAAAATGGTTTTGCCCGGTGAAATTAAACCTTCAGATTCAGCGGAAAGGATCATACTTACGCCAATTCTGTCTTTTACAGAAGCCGCAGGATTCATACTTTCTAGTTTGACGACTATCCTAGCTACTACTCCCTCGGCTTGGGGAATTTTATTTAACTGAATTAATGGCGTTTTTCCAATAAGTTCTGTTACGTCTTTAGCAATTCGCATTTTTTAACTCCTAAACTCCTAAAGTTTATATATTAATCTATTTCAGTTACATATTTATCTGATTAGTTCTTTATATTAGCCATACCCATTTTACCATAATTTCTGTCTATTCCCACAAGAAAATATTCCTAATTGTTAATACCTTCGCCAAATTGAAAAAAGTCTTGATTCGTAGGTTGGGTTGTTCGCGTGAGCGTTGCGGAGCAATAGCATGAAACCCAACATGAGTCTTGGGTTGCGCTGTCGCTTAACCCAACCTACAAAAATGGTGAAGGTATTGATTGTTGAAAATAATACTGTTCTACCTTCCTTAGAATATCTTAATTTTGTTTCTGACTTATTCAAGATATCTTAGGTCTAGCCTTGTCATGAGATGCTGTCATTTGAGTACAGTTTGTACTTGTGAATCTTCCCTAATAAATATCTCAAACCAATAGCCGATATTAGTTTGGCTTTGAGTACAAAATACCCCGTCCCCTCCCTCAGAAATGCTAGTACCCCACTCAAAAAATACTAGCACCCCCACACCAAATATTTTTTTTAATGCTTGCACAGTCAGGATGACAGACTATGAGTATTATCGTAATCATCTTAATAATATTAATTCAACTCACTTAAAGTTAGGACTAAAAGGGCAACTGATATAAACGATATAGGATTTACGCAGAGATTCCCCTCTACCCCCCGAAGTTCCTAAGATGCAAGTCTGACGAATCAGGGGGGACTTCTTAACTCCTATATTTCTCAAAAGTTATCTCAATCCTGTCTGTATTACACAATATAAAAGGAAAGAATTTTGTTTTGAGGAGATTTTGATAAGCATATTTTGAATAAAAAAGGTGCAAAAAATAAACCTACTAATATAAATTTTCTTTCTAGGTAGTTGATACCTGGTAATGGAGAAAACATGAAAGTCAAACTTTTAAATGTGCTTACCGTAAGTTTGGTAACTTTAGCATTAATTTCTCCAGGGGCAGTAGTATTTACTATAGTTTGGGGACAACATAGAGAGTTCGTTAAAACACAGAATTTATCCTGTGAATTGTCGAAAATAAATATAGCATCTCCAGCATTAGTTCCCCAAACAAAAATTATCAATACTCAGCCATCTTTAGTCAAGGTCAAATTATCTGACAATAGTTTTCTTCATCAACTCAAAGTTACCGCAAAAAAATATAAATTAGCAACAATTTTGCAATGGTTATTTTTAGTAACACCCATTTGTATTGGTATAGGAATTATCGCTTATGACAGATATCTTGTCTACCGTGCTGCTGTATTAAAAGAACACATTGCCATGTTGGAAAGAATGTGGCAACAAAGCATCGAACAGTAATTTTTCAAATTAATCATTCACCATAAACTAAATTATCATGACAGACGAACGCCAAACACAGTATTTTAATTTAATTGATGAACTTCTCCAATGTCCTAATGGTCAAGAACCAGAAGTTTTGGAAGCACAACCTGAATTAATTGATTCTGGTTTAGTTCAAGCAATGTTACAAGTAGCCACAATGTTTGCTCATCAAGGTAATCAAGATGGAGCGCAATTTCTATTTTTTGTTGCTAAACAATTAGCAAAGGAATTAGGTTTATATCCTGAAGTTTCTAATCAAGTTGTCACTCAGGAGTAATGATGCTATTGACTTCAACTGATGCTGGAAAAATATCATTAGAATTTCTTTTGGCAGATTGGAATATTGCTGATGATTATAGAGATTGGTTTACAGTGATTAATTCTCGGTTAATGGGTGAGAGTTGGTACATTGTAGAATTGGGTGTAGAGGGATTACCTGATAGATGGGTTATGCAGGTTTATGACACAGGAGTTTGCGATCCTAACTATACTTTTATTTCCCCAATTTCTGGTTCAGAAGGATATACCGATTTGAAAAGTCTACCAGATATCATTGCTGATGTTTTAGTAGCAGAACGCAATTCTCGATAGTTGAAAGTTTTAGATCCCCGACTTCTTAAAGAAGTCGGGGATCTTATTGATTTTATTTAGTTTGTCAGGTTTAAATAACAATTATATGTTATAATTAATAGAGTTATGGAAGCTACAGAAGAATCAGTCAGATGATTACTGAAGACATCCTAGCCCAAGAATTTCTTAGAGTCGTAAATGACTATTACCCAGCCGTGGGAGAACTCTTAGAAGGCTGTCATGTGAAAGTTATTACTTGTTTTTGGGGACGACCTGCAAAACGGTTTCAATATATAGGAATTTATTGTCGAGAAGACATAATGCCCTGTATCCAATCCAAAAAAGAAATCCTCAGAGAATTAGCCGAAAATATGGGGTTAATTCAAGTAGTTTGTCTGAATGCTAAACGATTGCTACGTGACCCTATGTCGAAGTTAAAGCAGTCCGAACCTCGATTATGGTTGGAGTTGCAATTAGTCGCAGCCTAATCTAATATTTGGTCAACAATGAAAACAGGACTTTTCTGCAATTACGAAAATCATCACCTAGATGCTAGACGGACTATCTTTGAGCAAGTTTTATTGGTAAAAGAGGCTGAAAGTTTAGGTTTTGAAGAGGCTTGGGTAACGGAACATCATTTTAATGAGTTCAATCTCAGTCCTTCAATTCTGCTGTTATTGGCACATTTGGCGGGTGTAACTTCACAAATTCGTCTAGGAACTGCGGCTGTATTATTGCCATTTCATCAGCCAATCCGCGTGGCTGAAGATATCGCCACTTTGGATAATCTTTGTAGTGGGAGGCTGGCTTTTGGGGTAGCGAAAGGTGGACCATTTCCACAGCAAAATAAACATTTTGGGGTGACAACTCAGGAATCTCGCACCAGAATGTTAGAGTCAGTGGCATTGATTCAAAAGCTTTTATATGAGACTAACGTATCATTTAATGGCGAATATTATCAATGCGAAAATCTCACAATTCATCCCCAACCATTGCAAAAACCAATTCCCATCTATGTTGCTAGTGGTGACGATGATGCAGTTAAATTTGCTGCCGAAAATTCCTTCGGTTTAATGGGTGGTCCGCCTTTTTCTCTAGAAAGATTGCGGAAGACAGTCAATAAGTATCGGGAATTTAATTCCAGTGGTGCAGAAAAGTTCCTGTTAGCGCGGTTCTTTTTTGTGGGTAAAACTCATGATGAAGCGGTAAATGAAGCATTGCCTTTTATTCGCCACTTCAGCAAAGAAATGACGGCTAACTCGACTCAAGTAATGCAGAAAAGTCCTCAACAACCAGCATTTGATCGGACAAATATTTGTTTCGATGAAGACTATTTGATTGAGAATTCAATTATCGGTGATGTTAATGGTTGTCGCGACAAAATCAAGAAATTTCAGGACGAATTAAATCTCAGCACACTAGCGTTAAAACCCTCATCTTTTTCTTTGCAAAAAAATCGAGAAAGTTTGCAACGCTACAATCAAGAGGTGCGGAATTATGTCTAAACTTTCTTTGCTTCCTCCCGATGATTTACCTCCTACAAAGGTAACAAAAGAGGATGGTATCCTCCATTTGGAGTTGGAACAGTCTATAGGTAGATGCTTCTTTTATGCGTGCGATCGCATTACCCAAGTATTACTATCTAATTGTCAATGGTACATGACCACAGATAAGACGACTTTGATGTTAATTGTAGACTGTCCCGATATAGTTGCTTATTGGCATATAGTTAGCAATATTCCCCAATTGGGAAATAGACTAGAAAGATTGACTAAAGATGCCAAAATTCGTGTTTATCCTCCTTTTGGCAAAGGATCACCTTTTGAAATTGGAGTAACTGAAATTTCAGCCTATCGAGATTGGTTGTAAGTCCTAAATTATATTTTAATCACTAAAATCACCAGATCCCCGACTTCTTCAAGAAGTCGGGGATCTATCTTGTTATAATAAAATAAATACAACATACCAGCCATGATTAACAACATGATTAATAACAAAAAAGAACTTTTTGATCGTTGGGCAAATAGTTATGATTGGGCATTTCCTTCTTTTATTTATCAAGCAATCCATAAAAGATTACTTACAAAAGTTGAATTATCACCTCATGCAAATATTTTAGATTTAGGTTGTGGAACAGGTAGATTATTAGATAGATTAGCAAAACAGTTTCCAGAAATCACAGGAACAGGTTTAGATTTATCTCCCCAAATGTTGCGGGTAGCAAGACAAAATAACCGCCACCGTCCCCGGTTAATTTATCTTGAAGGTAATGCTGAACATCTCCCCTTTGCTGAGGGACAATTTGATGCGGTTTTTAATACCATCAGCTTTTTGCATTATCCCCAACCAGAGCAGGTTTTAAATGAGGTAGCAAGGGTACTTTCTCCTGGTGGTAAATTCTATTTAGTGGACATTACTTTTAATAACTCATCACCATGTCAAATTACGCCCCACTCTCCTACAGGAATTCGGTTTTACAGCAAAAAACAAAGAGAAGAAATGGGTAATAATGCTGGATTAACTTGTGTAGGTCACTATAATTTATTGGGGTTTGTATTATTAACTATTTTTCAAAAATAAAGCTAATTTTATTAGAGTGGGCAATGCCCACCCTACGAAAATAGTGTAATATAAACATGAATTAAGCATTTTTTATTTTCTCTGTGTCCTCTGTGCCTCTGTGGTTAGTAAAAAAAATATTAAACTCAACACAAAGCACATTAATTTATAGAGAAATTAAATTAGCAGAATTATTCACCTGTTGAGATAACCAACCATATAAACCTGCCAACCCTTCCCCAGTAGTAGCAGAAACTTGGAAAATTTGTATTTTTGGGTTAACCTGTTTTGCATATTCAATACAGCGTTGAACATCAAATTGCAAATAGGGCAATAAATCAATTTTCGTGATAATCATAACTTCACTATTGCGGAAAATATGAGGATACTTAATTGGTTTATCTTCCCCTTCCGTCACCGATAAAATTACCACCTTAGCAGCTTCTCCCAAATCAAATAAAGCCGGACAAACCAAATTTCCGACATTTTCAATCATCACCACAGAATTTAACGGTGGATTTAGTTCTTGCAACCCTCTTTCTATCATTGATGCGTCTAAGTGACAGCCTGTACCCGTGTTGATTTGCACAACTTTACAACCAGTTGCTTTAATTTTTTCTGCATCATTAGTAGTTTCTTGATCACCTTCAATCACGCTAATAGATAATTTATCTTTTAAATCATTAATAGTCCGAGTTAATAATGTAGTTTTTCCTGCACCGGGAGAACTCATTAAATTCAAAGCCAGAATATTTCGACCTTTAAACCAGCCGCGATTTTGGGCAGCTAGTAAGTTATTTTTACTTAAGATTTCTTGTTCTAAAGATATGGTTGTATTATGTATTTTAGCATGAATTTGGGGTGCTTCTTCATGGTGATGAGAATGAGTAATTACAGTTCCATCTGGTAAAGTATGGGTATGATGATCAGCATTTTCCATGTTTGTAATTGTCGTTTGATTATCGTCCGAACAACCGCAAGTTACACACATAATTCCTCCACTTCAATTTCTTTGATTTTTAATTCTTGACCAGTGATTATATCTAATTGCACACTACCACATTCACAAATACCAAAAGGTTTATCTACATTAAAAGTTGTACCACATTGGCGACATTTAGCCATGCCAGGGATTTCTAAAATTTCTAATCTTGCCCCTTCTACTATTGTACCTTGGGCGCAAATATCAAAACAAAATTTAATTGCATCTGGCATAATTGCTGATAATTTGCCAATTTCTAATAATACTCTTTGAACTTTTTTATTTTGGGCGTTTTCGCTAACTATAGCGATGATGTTTTGGGTTATTCCTAGTTCGTGCATATATTTTTTTTAAACGAACCACAGAGGCACAGAGGACACAGAGAGAATAAAAATGCGGTTTTTTAACAAATTCTTGGCAGTTGATCTCCTACTAGCATATCTATGATTCTTTCTGCACCAAATGCTGTTTTTAAGAGGACTATTCCTGGTGGTGTGGGAATAATTTCACCTATGATAGATGCTTGTTTTCCTGTGGGGTGATTTTTCATTGTTGCTAAAATTAAATCGGCTTTTTCTGGTGGTGCAATTATGACTAATTTTCCTTCGTTAGCTAAATACAAAGGTTCTAAACCTAATATTTCACAGACTCCATTTACTTCTTCTCGAATAGGAATTGCATTTTCATTAATGCGTATGCCTAGGTTTGCTGTAAGGGCAAATTCATTTAATACTGTGGCTAAACCTCCTCTAGTTGCATCTCGCATGGCATGAATTTGGGGGCAAACTTTGATAATTTCAGCAACTAATTCATGTAATGGTTGACAATCACTTTCTATATCTGTTTCTAATGCTAATTCTCCTCTAGCAATTAATATTGCTGTACCATGATTTCCAATTTCACCGTTAATAATTACTACGTCTCCTGGTTGAATATTGCGGGGAGAAATATTAATATGGGGGGGAATAATGCCAATTCCCGTTGTGTTAATAAATAGTTTATCAGCACAACCACGATTAACAACTTTTGTGTCTCCTGTAACTATTTGCACTCCAGCTTTTTGTGCGGCTTTCTGCATACTAGAAACTACACGACGTAATGTTTCTACTGGTAAACCTTCTTCTAAAATCATGCTACAGGTGAGATATAAAGGTTTTGCACCACTCACTGCTAGATCATTAATTGTACCATTAATTGCTAGTTCTCCTATGTCTGAACCTGGGAAAAATAAGGGGTCTACTACATAAGAATCTGTGGTAAATGCTAATCTGTTTCCATATTGGGAAAGATTGGCTAAATCAAATGTGGCTTGGTCTTCTAATTGGGAAAGAATGGGATTATCAAAACTTTTAACAAAGATATCATCTATTAAATCACGCATGGCTTTTCCGCCGCTACCATGGGCAAGATTAATATGGGTATCTCTTACCTTTCCTTGACGACGACGGATTTGTTCAATTTTTTGAAAAAGGGGATTTTGATGAGAATTAATTGTCATTTTTAAAATTGTTTTGTAATTATATTTTTTTCTTGTGAGACAGGCAATACACCTGTCATTGTTAATTAATTACCTACCTGTTTCTTCATGTCTACCATTATGTTTATCGTAATGTAAAACGCCACCAACTGCCCAATCTTCCCGTTCAAATTCATCAATATGAATAGTTATCCATTCGGGTTTTGTTCCTAAAGCAGAAACTAAAGCGTCAGTTACAGCTTTAACTAATTTTCGCTTTTTTTCTATGGAGTGACCTTTACCAATTTGGACAGTTACAAAAGGCATATAATTTTCCTCAAATTGTGCAATTTAGACTGATAAGGGTTCGGTTGATACACCTGATTTATCTCTTTTTGCCAGAGTTGAAAGTCGCCCATATTTGTAATATGCTGCACAAGCACCTTCGGAGGAAACCATACAAGTTCCAATGGGTGTTTCTGGTGTGCAAGCTGTTCCAAATACTTTACATTGCCAAGGTTTTAAAACTCCTTTGAGAATTTCTCCACATTGACAAGCTTTATGATCTGCTACTTGTAAATTCGGAATTGTAAATTTAACTTCAGCATCAAATTGGGCGTATTCTTCGCGGATTTTAAAACCAGAATTGGGGATTTCTCCTAAACCTCGCCATGCAAATTTTTCACGGACTGTAAAAACTTGATTCATGGCTATTAATGCGTTTTGATTTCCCCTAGGTTCTACTAAACGATTATATTGATTTTCAACTTGACAACGATTTTCTACTATTTGTTTTAATAACATCCAAATTGATTGGAATATATCTAATGGTTCAAAGCCAGAAATAACGATGGGTTTATGATATTGTTGGGTAATAAATTCATAAGGTTCTGTTCCTATTACCATACTTACATGACCAGGACCAATAAAACCATCAAGTTGTAAATCGGGATTTTCTAATAATGCTTGCAAGGCGGGAATTACTAATACATGATTAGAAAACATACTGAAATTAGTAATATTTTCTGCGGCTGCTTGGAGAATGGTAAATGCGGTACTAGGGGCGGTGGTTTCAAAGCCTAAACCAAAGAAAACTATTTCTTTATTGGGGTTTTCTTTGGCTATTTTCAGACTATCCAATGGTGAGTAAACCATGCGAATATCAGCGCCTTGGGCTTTGGCTTGCAATAAGCTGGTTTTTGCACCAGGTACTCGCATTGCGTCGCCAAATGTGGTAAATATGATGTTGGGTAGTTGACAGAGTGCGATCGCATCATCTATTCTCCCTTTAGGCATGACGCAAACTGGACAACCAGGACCATGAATTAATTCTATATTATCGGGTAATATTTCTTCGATTCCATATTTAAAAATAGCATGAGTATGTCCTCCACATACTTCCATTATTTTTAAATGTCTGTCTATTTGTTGGCTGAGTTTGGTTATTTCTTGTTGTAATGCTTGGGCTTTTTCGGGGTTACGAAATTCATCTACATATTTCATATTTTGATTTCTCACGCAAAGGCGCAAAGACGCAAAGGAAGAGAGGTTTTTAAGTATAAGATTGGGCTATTTCTTGCAATAATTGTAATGTTTCTGCGGCTTCTTGTTCGTTGATTCTGTTCATGGCAAAACCGACGTGAACTAATACCCAATCTCCTATACATTTTTCTGGTGGGTGTTGTTCGTCAACTATACAGGCTATATTTATTTGTCTTTTGACTCCTCCAATATTAACCATAGCTAGTTTATGTTCGCGGTTGGTTATTTCTGTTATTTGTCCGGGTATTCCTAAACACATTTTAGTTTTCCTTTTTTAAGATTTATCTCACGCAGAGGCGCGGAGACAACAGAGGTTTTTATGTTATTTCTTTTAAGTATTTAGCGGCTGTAATTACACTTTGTCCTAATGATAAACTGCCATCATTTGTCGGTAATATACTGTGAGTTAATACGTTAATTTCTAATTTTTCTAATCGCTTTTTTACCTGTTGTAATAAAATTCGATTTTGAAATACTCCTCCTGTTAATGCTACTTGGTGAAATTCGTGTTCTTGTCTAATTTGTTGAACCATTGTTACAACAGTAATAGCTAAACTTTTATGAAATTTTGCAGCTATTTCTGATGAGGATATGTGCTGTTTAATATCATTGAGGATTTCTCGCCATGTTGGAGATGTATTTATATAATAAATATTATCTGATTTTTTAAATTTAAAGGAATAATTTAGAATTTCTTCATCATTGTTTAAAATATTGACATCAGCTATTGTTTCCATTTCTATTGCTGCTTGTCCTTCATAACTACATTGTTCTCGACAAATACCTATTGCGGCTGCAACTGCATCAAATAATCTGCCTACTGATGATGTTAAGGGTGAATTAATACCTTTTTCTATGATTTGGTTGAGTAGTTTTGGGTTGTTAGTTTCTAAAAATTTGATGATTTCTAAATCACTGTACTTTTCTTTGATTTCTTCCCAAGTAAAAGCATTAATTAATTGAGAGTATGTATTTCTCCAAGGTTGATAAATTGCCTGTTTTCCTCCTATCATTGCCATTGGTGTAAATGTAGCTAATCTTTGAGAGTTACAATAATCTGCTAGTAAAAATTCTCCTCCCCACAGTGTACCATCTTCACCATATCCTAACCCATCAAAAGCTATTCCTAAAATGGGTTTTGTATCTAAGGAAATTTGATTTTCTGCCATACAGGCAGCTATATGGGCATGATGATGTTGAATTTCTTCTAATTTAATGTTATTACTTTCTGCTAGTTCTTTGCCAAGTTTAGAAGATAAATACTCTGGATGTTTATCAATAGCAATTATCTCTGGTTGATGTTGAAATAAATTCAGATATAAATTCAATGTTTCTTGATAAGCATTAAAAGCAGCCGCATTTTCTAAATCTCCTAAATGTTGTGATAAAATCGCCTCACTTTCTTGTAATAAGCAAAAGGTGTTTTTTAACTCACTACCCATTGCTAAAATAGGCGGTATATTTTTAAAACCTGGAGGTAAAAGAATTGGTGCTGGTGCATATCCTCTAGCGCGTCTGAGGGTTTGAATTTGATTATCAATAACTCGCACTACAGAATCATCTACTCTATTAACAATATCACGATTATGTAAAAGAAAATAATCAGCTATTTTTGATAATTTATCTTTTGCATCTTCATTATCTATACATTGTGGTTGATCAGAAATATTACCGCTAGTTAAGACTATTGGTACTTTCATTCTTCTGAGAATTAAATGATGTAACGGTGTATAAGGTAGCATAAAACCAAGAGTATTTTGCCCTGGGGCTATAGAAGGTGCTAATTTACTCTGATCTTTAATATTTAATAAAACTATTGGTGCAGCAGAATTTGTTAACAATTCCTTTTCTAAATCATTAACATAGCAATATTCAGAAATAATATTAATATCTCTTGCCATTAAAGCCAAAGGTTTATGATAACGAATTTTACGATTTCTGAGTTTTAGAACTGCATTTTCTAAAGTGGCATCGCAAGCTAAATGGAAACCACCTAAACCTTTAATAGCAACAATTTCACCCTTTTGTAATAACGTACAAACAGCATCCACATCATCCAACATGGAAAACATATCAGAAATCACAGGTTTATCGTCAGTCCTTTCTAACCATGCACGAGGTCCACATACAAAACAAGCCACAGGTTGGGCATGAAACCGACGATTTTCTACATCTTGATATTCCTTTTCACATTCCTGGCACATTGGAAAATTCACCATGCTAGTATTATTTCTATCGTAGGGAATAGCGCGAATAATACTCAACCTTGGACCACAATGAGTACAATTAGTAAAAGGATAACGAAAATAACGACTAAAAGGATCAAAAATCTCCCTTTGACATTGGGGACAACTTGCCGTGTCAGGAGAAATCTCAGTTTTCACCACACTATTAACACTACGAGAAATCACAAAAGTATTAAAATCAAACTCCCCTAAATATGGACTTCTAATCAACTCCTTAATTCTTGCCAAAGGAGGACATTCTTGATATAACTTATTGACAAACTCCGTTATTTCTTCCTCACCACCAGAAACACGAATTAACACCCCTTTCCCATCATTACAAACATCACCCTTTAACCCAAAAACCTTCGCCAAACGATACACAGTAGGACGAAAACCCACACCTTGTACAGTCCCACAAACCCGAATTTCCTCTATTCTCATCCTTCCTCCTCTGCGCCTCTGCGTCTCTGCGTGAAATAATCAAAACTTGCAAATCAAAACGCGATTATTCCCAGAATCAGCAACCACCGCAGTTTCCCCACAAACCTTAATTCCATAACACCAATTTAAACTTTGTCTTGTTGGTAGTCCAAAATTCCGATTTTCGCTTTTATTTGTAAAGTTATCTTGTCCCATCACACCATCAGCGATCGCACCCTGCAATAATAAAATAGATGCTTGTTTCTTCCATCCTAGCAACCGGGAATTAGCTGTATCAGCAACTATTAACCAATCCCCCGCAACATCTACCCCATAGGGCATACTTAAACTACTTGCACTAGGAAAATAAACACCTTGATTTAATTCCACAAAATTGAAGTTTTTTTGTCCTAAAACCACCGCACAAGGGGCATTATTTTCTGTTGGTGTTCCTTCCCAAATCATTACCCGGTTATTACCTGCATCAGCAACAACTAAATTATCATCCCAAAGGGTGATATCATGACACCAACGCATACTGGCGGCGGTGGGAGAACCACCCCCATTTTCATTGCGTGATATCATATCCGGTTGTCCCAAAACTATATCCGCAGGTTGTCCATTTTCTGTGGGTAATTGATTCCAAATTAATAACCGACGATTTCCGGTATCAGCTACAAATAACTTACCTTGATGATAAAAAATACCATAAGGCCAATGTAACGTATTAGCCGCAGGTTGTTGATTACCTCGATTTGGTTCATTATCAATAAAGTTAGTTTGTCCTAATACCAAATCTGCGGGAACATGACTATCTTCTGGTATATTGTACCAGATTAAAATGCGGTGATTCCAAGCATCGGCAACAGCTAAACCATTACCACATTTACAAATACCTGTAGGGACACTAAGTGTAGATTTTCCTGGTGGACCCTTAGCATTTTGTCCTTCATGAAAAAAGTCAGTTTGTCCTATTACCCAGTCCGCGGGTTGATGATCTTTTGTGGGTAAATTTTGCCACCCTAATAAACGATGGTGTCCTGTATCTGATACCCATAATGGTCCTGTTGGTGATAATAAACAAGCTGCACGGGGTCCAAACATTGTTGTAGGAGTGGGTGCAAGGGGAACTACTAATTGTTCTGGTGTAATATTGTTTCCTAATATTATTTTTGCACCATCAGGAGAGAGAGGTAAATAGGAGACATTTTGGGTTTTCAATGTAAATAGGAAATTAATATTGGTTAATATTACCAGTTTTTACTCTAAGTAGGTGAGCGTTGAAAATTGTCGTTATGGCAAGGCAAAAGGCAAGAGGCAAGAGGCAAGAGTGAAGAGGGTTTGGGCGATTTTACATTTCTTTACACAGTTTGGTTTTATTGTGTTCACCTACTTATGGGAAAACCTGGAACAATTATATCAATTTCCTGCATTATTCGTAAAGTTTCTGTTAAAGCAATGACAATTTTTTGATACTAGTCAATTTCCTCAGTAGATAATTCTCTCTTAGAATTTTTTCTATCTTTCAACCATTTATCTAATACTTGATATCCACCAATTTTAAATTCCCAGATATGTGAGGGAAAGTTGTAAATCTAAAAAATTCTGGCAATACATCTTCTCCAGATAAATTAGGAGGAGATTGTAAAACTTCCCATTTTAACGGTATTTTTAGAAAGGGGGCGGTTAGAAACCGCGTCTACACAGACGAAACCCACCTGCGTGGGTTAAATTTCTCTTAGACTTTGGTTGTGTAGCCGCGTTCGCCCTTGGCGTGGCGAAGCCAAGCCATATTCTATTCGTCTGGGCTAGAAAATACTAGCAATTAGAGGTAATAATTTACTACATTCTTCAACCAATTTTGCGGCATTTGGTAAGTTGCTGAGAACTCCTTTTCCCTCGTTCCCAGTCTCCGACTGGGAATGCTTTTCCCTCGTTCCCAGTCTCCGACTGGGAATGCTTTCCGGGAGGTTCTACCTCCCATCTTAACGATATTTTCAGAACAAGGCGGTTAGAAACCGCATCTACACAGACAAAACCCACCTTCGTGTGTTAAATTTCTCTTAGTCCGCGTAGGCGGACTTTGTTTGTATAGCCGCTTTGTTTGTGTGTAAGCTAAACTATATAATCAATCGTCTGGGCTAAAAAATGGGTTTCTAACCTAAACCTAAAAAACCAGCAATTAGCGGTAATAACTTACCACATTCTTCAACTAATTTTGCCGCAGTTGGTAAATTAGCAATTGTTCCTTTTAACATTGTGATTGCTGTGTCTGCTAAATCCTGTTTTTCTTGAGGATTTTGGGCGGCTTCTGCTAAAGCTTTGACTTGTTTTAGTGCCTTTTCTTTGTCTTTAGGTTTTAAATCAGTATCAGCTTCAATTGCTGCTTTTAATTGTGTCAATAATTCCTTAATTCCTGGTTTATCGGGTTCGGGTGCAGAGGGTAATTCATTAATCGTATTTGTGACTGTACCACTGATTTCACCTAAATTCAAAGCTTGTCCACTGGCGTTAAAATCTCCGCCGATACTGCCAATTTCAACTTTACGGCTAGAATCGTTAGTCATGTTTTTATTCTCCACTTTGTTGTCAACTTGAACATTGATAGGTTTCTTAGCTAATAGTTTAACAATTTCTGTCATCTCTGCACTTTGTTGGCGATAAATAACTATTTCATTATCTTTAGCTTGTAATTCTGCTTTATATTTTTCTTCTACTGCTGCTAATGCTAATTGATAATTTTGAGTAAAATCGCTGTGAATCTTTTCTTTATCAGCATTATCAGGAACAGCAACTTTAACAACAACTACCCCATCACCTTTATTTTCAATACTCTGGATAGCTAATTCTGTATCTCCATTTTCAACTTGCACTTTTTTGAAAGCTGCAACAAAAGCTTTCCAGTCAATACCATTTTGGAAAATTAAATCAACAGTATTTAAAACCTCTTCAAATAATTTTGTAAATTCTCCTGGTTGAAATTCTCCACTACTAGGACGGCGTTCACGGTTGTCTGTTCCTGGTTGGGGATATTCTAAAAGATAGACAAAGCGACAATCTACATCATCTAATATAGTTGTACTTTCAATATTCCAAGCTTCCACACAAGCACCTGTCATTTGAGCTTTGGTGAAATTAGTACCAACCGCTTGAGTAAGAGTCAGATTTGCCCATTCTAAAACAGCACCTTGAAAAGTGGCTTCAATAATATCAGCATTTTTTAAATTAGCTTCTTTCAAGTCTGCACATACTAGGTTTGCACCTCTGAGGTTAGCGCCACTGTAAGATTTATTTCTACCATTGAGAGTAACGAGCAAATTGAGAACAGCAGGGTTACTCAATATAGTCTTACCTGGTCTAGCAAAATCAAGTTTTTTGGCTTCATAAAAACGAGTGCGCGTTAGGTTTGCTGTTCTGAAATCTGTATTTTTCAAGGTTGCACCAGTAAAATCAGTATCAGTTAAATCTGCACCACGAAAACTTGTACCACCTGTAGCAGCAAAAGCAATGGCAAATGAACGAATCCAAGCATCTTTTTCATCCCCTTTAAAACTACGCCAGCAAATGTAAACGCTAAAAAATATAAAAACTACAGCGACGGGGAAAACAACAGCAACAGCAGAATGTAAGAAAATTTTGAAGGTAATAGCAAAGCCAAAGGCAAAGAAAATAGTCAAAGCAACAGCAAAGACAATAGTGAAAGCGAATGAGAAGAAAAAGGTGAAGGTTACAGATGAAGTAATAACACCAGTGAAAGCAACAAGTGAGCCAATTGTAATTCCTTGTACGGATGAGGAAAAAGTAACGGCTGAAACGGAGAAGATGGCAAAGGCGATGGCGACCATTCCTAACCCTGCCAATAAACCTTTACGGACAGTAATAATACACAAAATAACTAACGTAATTAGTGCGACTATACCAGAAATAATACTTCCATCTTTATAGTTCAAAGCATACCATAACAATACACCAATAACTGTGGAAAACAAACTCGATATCACTGACAGTATAAATGTCACTATGAGCAAAACAATTACCCAACGCTTCTTTAGTCCAGCTTTAGCACCAGTAAAGTCAGCACCTTTAAGGATAGCATTGGTAAAATTTGCTCCTCTAATATCAGCTTTGCTAAAATTAGCACCTGTCAGGTTTTGACCTTTAAAAGAGCATCCTCGGAGATTTTGACCGGAGTAGTCTTTCGGCATAATCGCGTCAGCAAGAGATTGTCTATTAGATTTTATACTTATTTGTGAGTATTATTCCCAGTTTTGGTTAAATTTTATTAAATTTGGCTTTTTATAATCCGGGTAAATATTTTTAAACTAATAGGACTTACGCAAAAAACCTATCAAACTCTTATTTCTCTGTGTTCTCTGTGCCTCTGTGGTTCGTTTATTCCGTAACTTGTGCGTAAGTCCTAACTAAATTAAAATAAGAGTTAACTTTTGCAGGAGGATTATGAACAATCAACTCTATGAACGAGATTTTAATGTTTGGCGAGAAACTATCATTAAAAAAATCAAACAACAAAATTTTAATGATATTGATTGGGAACATTTGCTTTTAGAATTAGAAGATATAGGAAAATCAGAAAAACGCTCATTTTTGAGTAATTTAACCATCTTAATTGCTCACTTACTCAAGTTAACCGTTCAAGCTGATGCTCCCGAAATGATGAAAGGAAGTTGGTATAGTTCTGTTACTGAACATCGCTTTCGAGTTAGAAAAGATTTAGAGGGACTTCCAAGAAATAAATTATCCTGATTAACGAACCACGGAGGCGCAGAGGACACAGAGGAATAAGGGTTTGAGAGATTTTTGCGTTAGGTGGTTTATCGGTATATATGTAAGAATCTGGTAAATAACAATTACCAGATTCAAGGAAAAAAATAACTTGTCTTACGATAACACTTGTAAGTACCTAGCGGAAACCTATCCTCAAGATTTTGCCAGATGGTTACTAGCTGGTGAAGTATCAGAGGTGGAAATCTTGAAAACCGAACTTCATCTTGAACCCATACGCGCTGACGCGGTGATTTTCCTCAAAGTCGGTAATAAAATCTTACATTTAGAGTTCCAAACTACACCGAAATCGAAAACACCTCTTGATTTTCGGATGCTTGACTACTACACTCGCTTAAAACGTCAATATTGGTGTGAAATTCAGCAAGTCGTGATTTTTCTGCAAGCCACAACTTCCGAAATGGTGTTTAATAGTCAATATGTAGACACAAACACTATCCACAAATATAGAGTTATACGGATGTGGGAAGAGGAAGCAGCGTCACTACTGGCTAACCCCGCACTATTACCATTAGCAACTTTAGCAAAAAGCGACTCACCCGAAAATCTTTTAACCCAAGTTGCTGCTGCTGTAAATACAATTGAATCCAAGAAAGCACGAGATAATATTTCCGTTTGTACACAGCTTTTAGCCGGGTTAAGATTTAATAGAAATCTACTTAATCAACTGTTTCAGGAGGACATTATGGAAGAATCTTGGGTTTATCAGGATATTCTGCAAAAAGGTGAGCAAAAAGGCAAAAGAAGAGAAGCACTAGAATTGATTCTCCGTCAGTTAAAACGCCGCTTTGGGAATATTCCAGCCAGAATAGAACAGCAACTTCCTAATTTGGGATTAACTCAACTGGAAGATTTAGCCGAAGAATTATTAGATTTTTCGCAAATAGATGATTTAGTTAAATATATGGCGAATATTTCCTAACAACAAAAACCATTATTATCCTCGTTCCCTGGTTCTGCCGGGGAATGATATTTTTAGCATCAAGGTGAATTATGAAGAAAGAGAAACAATAGAATGATTTACTGATAAGATTATTGCAGGAGGTTAGAAATCATTATGACAACACATCAACCAACAGTCATTACCAATTATAATCTTTACGACCAAGATTTTTATCTGTGGATAGAAACAATATCTAAACAATTAAAAGCAGGGAAATTTGCAGAAATTGATTTAGCAAATCTGATAGAAGAAATTGAAAGCATGGGAAAAAGTGAAAAACGGGAGTTAAAGAGCCGTTTAATTGTGCTATTAATGCACTTACTAAAATGGCAATATCAACCCGAAAAACGTAGTGAAAGCTGGCGCAGTACGATTACAGAGCAACGTATTTGTATTGAATTATTATTAGAAGATAGTCCTAGTTTGCAACCTCTATTTATAGAAATATTTGCAGATTGTTATGAAAAAGCTCGTTTAAAAGCATCTGAAGAAACAGGAATTAAATTAAACTTCTTTCCTAAAGAATCTCCTTTTACTTTAGCAGAAACCCTGAAAAATTACTTTTTGAATAATTAAATTATATCAATTTTCATGTTTATTTGTTCATATTTCAGTCTCTGTTTTAGGGAAAGTTAAGGCTTTTATTCCAGTGATTCTCAGAGGGTGTTTGAAAACTTTTTTGTGTGGTATATAACACCTGTAGATCCCCCTAAATCCCCCTTAATAAGGGGGACTTTAAGAAATTTAGCCCCCTTTTTTAAGGGGGTTGGGGGGATCTAAATAAATTTTGATACTTTTCAAACATCCTCTCAGCCTCTAAATTAACTTATTTTCCGTAGTATGGAGGATGCGGTTTGAAGTTATCTATAAAATTGTATCTGTCTAAACTAGATAGGAAATGAAATTATGAAGATTAATTTACAACTAGCGCTTAATGATGCAGGTATAGATGCAAATCAAACCAGCACTCAACGTCAATTAGCAATATCCGTTTCTGCCAGTGGTGAAACTATAGATCGGACTGTGCCATTGAACTTATGCTTAATTCTCGATCATAGCGGTTCAATGCAAGGAAAATCCCTGGAAACTGTGAAAAATGCCGCTTGTTTATTAGTAGATCGTTTGACTCCTGAAGATCGTCTCAGTGTAGTTGTTTTTGACCACCGTGCCAAGGTTTTAGTCCCCAATCAGTTAATTACAGATCGCCAACATATTAAAAAACAGATAATGCAACTCAAAGCTGATGGGGGAACTGCTATTGATGAGGGTTTACGCTTAGGAATTGAAGAGTTAGCCAAGGGTAAACATGATACAGTTTCCCAAGCATTTTTACTGACTGATGGAGAAAATGAACATGGTGATAACGATCGCTGTTTGAAATTTGCCCAATTAGCCGCCAGCTATAATTTAACTCTAAATACATTGGGATTTGGTGACAATTGGAATGATAAAGTTTTAGAAAAAATCGCTGATGCTGGCATGGGTACATTGTCTTATATTCAACACCCAGATCAGGCTGTATCGGAATTTGGGCGGTTGTTTAGTCGAATGCAAACAGTGGGGTTGACTAACGCTCAACTATTATTATCCTTAATGCCTAATGTGCGGTTAGCAGAACTCAAACCCATTGCCCAAGTTTCCCCAGATACCATTGAGTTACCAGTACAACCCGAAAGCGATGGGCGCTTGGTGGTGAGATTGGGCGATTTAATGAAAGACGGGGAACGGGTAGTTTTAGTTAATATTTATGTGGGACAGTTGCCAGAAGGTAAACAGGCGATCGCTAATGTTCAAGTCCGCTACGATGACCCCGCCCATAACCAAATCGGGCTATACTCCCCCAATCTACCAATTTATGCTCATGTCACCAGGGAATACCAACCAGCACCAAATCCCCAGGTACAACGGTCGGTTTTAGCTTTAGCCAAATATCGCCAAACCCAGTTAGCCGAAACGAAATTACAGCAGGGTGATCGGGCTGGTGCAGCAACGATGTTACAAACTGCGGCAAAAACTGCGCTGCAAATGGGAGATGCTAGTGCTGCAACGGTATTGCAAGTTTCCGCCACCCGCTTACAAGCTGGGGAACAGTTATCAGAAAGCGATCGCAAAAAAACCAGAATTGTCTCAAAAACTGTTTTGCAAGATGCTTCCCCTCAATGAAAGTTCAACTAACATCGGCTCTAAATGATACCAACGTTGATGCTGCCCAACAAAGCAATCAACGTCAACTCTCAATTTCTATTTCCGCTATTCCTGCTGAATTTGAACAAAGTTTACCCTTGAATCTCTGCTTGATTCTCGATCAAAGTGGTTCTATGTCCGGTGAACCCATGAATATCGTCATTCAAGCAGTTGAGCAATTATTGGATCAATTAAAAGTTGGTGACAGGATTTCCATCATCGGTTTTGCTGGCACATCTGGAGTCATTATCCCCAACCAAATCATCCAAGATATTGAAAGCATCAAAACCCAGTTAAGAGCCAAGCTAAAGGCTGCTGGCGGGACTGTCATCGCCGAAGGTTTATCCTTGGGGATTACAGAACTACTCAAAGGCACAAAAGGGGCGGTTTCCCAAGCCTTCCTCCTCACAGATGGTCATGGGGATAACGGGTTACAGATTTGGAAATGGCAAATTGGACCAAATGACAATAAACGTTGTTTGCAACTTGCCAAAAAAGCCGCCAAACTCAACCTGACAATTAACACCCTGGGTTTTGGTGATGACTGGAATCCAGATTTATTGGAAAAGATTGCTGATGCAGGGGGTGGGACTCTAGCTTATATCGAGAACCCAGAGCAAGCTGTAACTCAATTTGCGCGGCTATTTCGGCGGGTACAGTCGGTGGGATTAACAAATGCCCATTTACTCCTATCTTTAGTCCCTGTTGTCCGTCTGGCGGAACTCAAACCCGTTGCCCAAGTTGCGCCAGATACCATTGAATTACCAGTGGAAACCGATGCTAATGGGACTTTAATACTGCGGTTAGGGGACTTGATGAAGGATAGCGAAAGGGTTGTTTTAGCGAATATTTATCTGGGACAATTACCAGAAGGGAAACAAGTCATTGGTCATATTCAAATTCGCTATGATGACCCATCCTTGAATAAAGAGGGTTTACTTTCTCCCTTAGTGCCAATATATGCCAATTTTACCAAGAGTTATGAACCTGCTCTCAATTCCCAGGTGCTAAACTCGATTCTGCTTTTGGCTAAATATCGGCAAACTCAATTAGCTGAGGCAAAATTAGAACTAGGCGATCGCCTAGGTGCTGCCACAATGTTACAAACTGCTGCTAATACCGCCTTACAAATTGGCGATACCTGTGCAGCCACCGTGCTACAAGTTTCAGCAACTCGCTTACAAGCCGGTGAAGAGTTATCGGAGAGCGATCGCAAGAAGACAAGAATGGCATCCAAGACTATTTTGAAAGAATAGCTGTAGGGTAGGTCTTTTGGCCTACCTGATCAAATTTTCGGCAATTTTCGAGCCAGCGATCGCTCAAAAACCATTAAGTAGGGTTTGCTGATAGCGCAGCGTGGCGTTATCCATACTTCTAGTAGTTCGTCAAATTTATTTTGACGGGTAATGGAAAAAAACTTCTGTTCTTCCCTCCCCCTCTACCTCCCCCACCTCCCCCACCTCCCCTACCCCCCCTACCCCCCCTACTCCCCTTCACCCGTCATTTTCGGGTTGACAGACTACTAGCCCTCACAGATAACTTTTTCAGCAACCCCTACTTATAAACATCTGCCATATCAGATTTTATTGAATTTGTACACACCTGATAGGAAGATGAATAGGAGTAATTTAAGGTTTAAAGTATCTATATATGGTAAACACCTGGTATATATAAAGGCTTGGCTAACACCCAAGCCTTTTTTATATTTAAATTAATTTGTATAATTTCATATAGACTAATATTTGCAACGCCAATATATATTTTTGTCTTGATCTATCACAATTAGAGCAATCTGTACACATTCCATAGGAAGATGATATGTGACTAGAGTAGCACTAAATTAATTGAGTACGTTGTTAAGCACAGCAATTATGGAGGTTTGGTCATAGCACCAAACCTTTTTTTTCGTTTATAATCCGTTAAAAGGGACTTGAGTTATTAGCTCTGAACTATGGCTTGACTCCTCACTTTAAAAACTCCTTGGGATTTTTTGCTTCCCAACCTAAATAACCGTTAGAACGCATTTCAAAATGAAGATGGGGTTGAGTAGAGGTTGGTTGTCCTGTAGTTCCCACTGATCCTAAAATATCGCCTTTGTTGACCGTTTGACCGAGCGTGACCTTGATGCTGTCAAGTTGGGCGTAACGGCTCTGTGAGCCACCTGCGTGGTTAATAATGACTAATTTGCCGTAACTACCTTGTTCCTTGGCAAAGACGACGATTCCTGAAGCGATCGCTGCCACAGGAGTATTTACTGGCGCTAACAAATCTAGGCCACTATGAAAGAAAACGTCTCCTGTTACCGGGTGATATTGCCAACCATAAGCTAATCCAACCTCTGTAACACTTGGCAAGGGATAACCAGTAATGTTTTCAGCGGGGGTACTAGGTGCCGTAGCAATTACCCCAGCAGCAGGAGTAGGGGCAGTAGTATTAGTTACCCCTGGAAGTATTGGTAAAAAAACAAATTTAGGGGTTTTCTGACAACCATTGATTTCAAAGACTGTATCTGGGCGAACTTTATATTTAGATGCGATTTGTCGCCAGCTTTGATTACGAGGAACTTCCACAACAATGCCATTAAAAGGAAGAATTTGCAATTCTGTACCTGGACTTACCACCCCATTCTTAACAGATGGATTGATTCCCATAATGGTTTCTGGTGATAGATTATAGCGATTAGCTATACTTGCTAAAGTTTCACCGCGATTAACTTGATGACGTTGGATACGAGCTAAGACGGGAACAGGACAACTCCCTGGACTAGCATTAGCACTTTGTAATTGTAATAAGGTGGATAATAAACCTAAAGTGCTAAATAAGCTCAAAAAACATAGTGAACAATAGGAAAATTTCATGTAAAGAAGTCCAGAAACCGCTAATTTTCAGATCTTAGTGGGGAATTGTTAAAGATAGGATAAAGTTTTTCCTCTATCTTTTTACTACCTATTTTGAGTAAATCCATGATGAAATCTAAGAACTAGTAGTTCGTCAAATTTATTTTGACGGGTAATGGAAAAAAACTTCTGTTCTTCCCTCCCCCCCTACCTCCC
>NZ_LJOU01000069.1:0-35165 GCF_001672085.1 Anabaena sp. AL93
GTGGGGGAAGTGGGGGAAGTGGGGGAGAAAGAATTTTCCCAATTACCAATTACCAATTACCAATTACCCATTACCCATTACCACCATTACCATTATCTGATTTAGCAGTAATGACTTCTGTGGGACGGAGAACTTTTTCACCTAAATGAAATCCGCGACGGACAATTTTAGTAATTGTTTGGTCTGGGATATCTGTTCTTTCTTCCCGGTCAATGACGCGACATAAGTTAAAATCTGGTTCTGTTCCTTTTTGTAATTCTATAGGTAAAAGTTGGCGCTTTCCTAAAACACCGAGAAACTTGCGATTAACTGCACCTATGGATCTGGGTAGACGTTCTATAAATTCTGGACTAGGACTAGGATTGTTTTCTAGATAGTCTAATAAAGCTTCTAAGGCATCAGCAACTTCTAAAAGTTCCAAGAATAAATCTTCTGTTTGGGCTGTAGTTTTAATTTGCTGTTCTCTCAAAGACTGCTGTAATAACACATTGTCTTTTTGCAGAACGCCGAGTTTTTGTACGAGTAATTCTCGTAATTCTAAGCTAATCAGATAGTTGGGGGATAGATCAGGCACGGGAAATCTCTTTAGATAGCACAGCTAAAATTTTGTTAGCCTAAATGTTGATTTGGGAATGAGGATGATTACGCAAAATTTGACTCAGAGCGATCGCTCTTTGTAATTGTCCACCCATTTGATAAGCTTTAATTAACCACATTTGGGCTTGAATATAATTTTGGCTATTACGCTCTTGACAACCTTGACAGTAATCTTCTAAATATTTTATAAGAAGATAGGCTAAAAACCCCGGAATTGATACCTAAAAATCCCCAAAATTTTTAGGTATCAATGTCTTGTCAGCCGGGGATGAAAGCTGTAAGAGGGGATTTATCCCCCAGTGATAAATTTATCATATTTGATGTTATCATCTCAGATGACAGGAAAGGTAATCAACCTGTATAAAAACCTAACTGGGGGACAACGTACCTTGAAACCAAAACTCTGCAACCATTTCAATCCTGTTAAGTAGGTTGGCGTTGAAAATTGTCGTTATGGCAAGGCAAAAGGCAAGAGGCAAGAGGCAAGAGTGAAGAGGGTTTGGGTGATTTTACGTTTCTTTACACAGTTTGGTTTTATTGTGTTCACCTACTTAGACATAAAAAGATACATATCAATTTCCACCCTTATTGATTCTATTGTCAATAATCTCGGTCGAGAAATCCTATTTTACAAGAAAGACTGGGAAGTTTGAAAGCCCCTGAGAAACAGGAACTCCAGTTCCATCTTTCGTGCTACAGACAGGGGATGAAAAACGACTCGTGCGTGCAAAACCCGAAGGGTGGAAAAGTAGTGACCTCAACTATCTTCATGGGCTTTTCCTTTGACAGCTACTAGGAATTTTCAACACCTGATCTATATCTAACTGATTTTCCCGTTTTTGTAATTCAGGATTAGCGGCAACGATTAATTGCCAATCAGTAGATTTACTACAAAATTTTCCTGCAATACTACTAAGAGTATCTCCTGATTTTACGGTATAAGTGGCTAGTGGTGGGGCTGGTTTAGGAATTACAGGAGTAATTACAGGAGGAGTGAGATTAGTAGTAGTAACTGTAGGTTTAGGAACTGTTGCGGTATATATAGCCGTTTGCAGGGCAAAAAAACTACCTGCTGCACCAATAGTAATGCCTATTATCAGCATGAAAATGGCAATACTTGTTGTCCAAGATTTCGGACGCTGGGGTAATTCTGCCAAGGAACGGATTAGAGAAACATCAGTTTCACAATGAGGACAACTGTTGCTCTCAATTCCTTTATACCCACAAACCGGACAGTCAATTTTAGTTTTGGTGTTCATCGTGTAAGTCCCGTGATAATGCTATTACTGGGTAATTCTTGATTTAACCAATGTTATACATCTGGTTGTAATTCCCGCCATAAACGATCTGCTTCATTACTATCATCACCTGTAGCTGCATTCAACATCCGAGAGATTTTGTCAGACATGGCATTAGTTTGGCTTGGTGCAACGGCTTTGGCTTGTTGGATGGCGAGAATACAACCTTGTACTAGCTGTACCTCATCAGTCTTTTCTAGTTTCCTGACTGTGATACTCCATTGACGAGAGATTATTAGTATTAATAGCAAATTGTAATTCTTGACTCAAGTTTTGCAATCGTTCTTGCTGAAGTTGGGGAATCATAAAACCGCAGAAGTTGATCACGCGATCGCACTCATTCACCGCCAAAATCATACACATGAAAATAATTTGTAATTAAGTTTTAGATTTATGTTGACGAATAGCTTTATTCATGGAAATAATCTGTCCTACATGAAAAGAAGGAGGCATTAAACTGTGAATCCGATGATCAAGTCCATCGTGCATGACATCTGTAGGTAATAATGAATGATCTAATCCCAATGTATGACCAATTTCATGAGCGATAGTATTAGCAATCAAATTAGATAATTGACCTAAATTTAAATTAGCCTGATTGGAAGTATGAAGAATTTGGTCAATGCGAACACCAGCAATATCTGTAACTTGATGATGACAAAAACTGGCTATTCCTAAATAATCTACCTGTTGCTGATCTACAAATACATATACATGAGTAAAATTCCGCCGCCATTCTTTCTCTTCTGGTTCATCTGAAGTCAAAAAGACATGAACACTCCTAAAAGCACTAAAAACTTTAGCCAAAGCATCCGCCATTATTTCTAGCATGGTGCTATTGTTTTCATTTGTATTAATGCTTCCAGAAATATCTACCCAGATACAATGGCGTATTTCTTGATCTTTAATAGTTAAAAATGTGCCACATGATGGACACACACGCCAATCAAGTTGAATCCGAGAACGGCAACCTTGACAACGTGGTTTTGCTGTCCTTTCAAGGTTAATCCGTTCCCAGATGGGAACTTGCAATTTACGATTTGTCTTAGTTTTTTTGGTTAAATTCAGGCGATCGTAAAGTGACATTATTTAACAATAAGACGTAACAAGTTCCGCTAAACCATTCACACTAACACCATTACCAATAGCTGCCATTTTCCACTCGTTATTGTGGCGATAAACCTCAGCTAAAACCATTCCTGTCATGCCGCTATACTCTTTCCCAGAGAGGTTATATCTAGCTAATTCTTTATTATTAGCTGCATTCACCAATCTAACAAAAGCATTGTCAACTTGAGTAAAATCTTGTTTACGAGCAATACAATCGTAAATATTGATGACGAAGACTAATTTAGCAATATCAGCAGGAATGCGAGGTAAATCAATAATGATTACTTCGTCATCACCATCACCAGCGCCAGTTAAATTGTCTCCTGTATGGACGATTGATCCTGATAAATGTTGAAGATTCCCAAAGTAGATGATGTTTTCTTTGTCTGTTAATTTACCATTAGCATCCAAGCAAACTACAGAGGCATCTAGATCATGGTCATGACCACCACCACCAAAACTTCTAAAAAATCCGCCACCAGAGCGTTTAACTACGTCCCAACCCAGTCCACACATCAATTTGGTTAGACCAGGGGCTTCTTTAGAAAGGGAAATTCTTTGTCCTTTTTGGAGATTAATTGCCATTTTTAATTTCTCCTAGCTAAAGCGATCCAATAAAGCTTTCAATCCCCCTTGATAGCCTGAACCAACGGCATTTAACCGCCAGTCTCCGTCTTTACGGTAGAGTTCAGCCATGATTAATGCAGTTTCAATGGAGTAGTCTTCCACTAGGTCATAGCGAATAACTTCTTTTTCATTTTGAGCATTGACAACCCGAATAAAGGCATTTTGCACTTGGCCAAAGTTTTGATGCCTTCCTGCTGCTTCATGAATAGTGACAGTGATGACTATTTTGTGGACATCCGTAGGGACTTTTTGTAAATTGATCTTAATGACTTCATCATCACCATCACCTAAACCTGTCAGGTTGTCTCCAGTGTGTTGAACTGATTTGGCAGGATCTGGACTGGTGAGATTATTATAAAAAATGAAGTGCTGATCAGAAATTAGTTTTTCGTTACTTCCCAGGATAAAGACGGAGGCATCCAAGTCAAAATCCCAGCCAGTATCTACAACTTTAACATCCCACCCCAAACCTACAAATACTTCGGTAAGTCCTGGGGCGACTTTTTCCAGTGATACTCGTTGTCCTTTAGTTAGCGAAACTGCCATTGTTTGGTAAGCTCCTAAATTTTTTACTTGCTTTTATTTCTAGCCAAGTTGGACACTGGTATCTGAAATTGAGATCCAGTTCTGTGTAGTATTTTTAGGGAATAGGAAAAATTAAGTCCCACTAAGAAATAATTGCAGTTAAATTTTGTATGCTGCCATGAAAGACATCATAATTAATACTTATTTCAGCATATAGATATTAAAAAGGCAAGTCACATTTTGGAAATATCCGCAAACACTTAAGAATAGCAAGTCTAAAATAAAATCTGTAGTTTCTCGATGAGCGATCGCCAAGCGCTGCTGCCAGCAGTTCGCCGAACAAAACCCCAATTTAGTTTTATCCTGGAATAGTGGCCTTAAAAAACTTCAGCCTTCCCAATAGATCAGGTTATAACCAGCATTTCTGGGGACTGATAGCGATATTTAAGCCACAAGCTACGTAACTCCAGCAATAGAAACGCTTGCAAAGCGTTCCATCAATAGTTACACTTTTTAAAATATTCTCATTTTTGTTTAGCAATTACCCAAACACTCAAACAGCCAGTTCTTGACAAAAGAACTCAAACTATGGTAGTGCGTCAGTATTGCCAAACTCAAAATCAGCAATAAAAAAACTCAGAGATTGTTCTAATTGACGCTTTCCGTCATGCAGAACCTCAGTAAGAAAATTGCTTTGTAAACATAACTATCCAGGAGGCTTGTTAGTCAATGGGACTACCTTGGTATCGAGTACATACAGTCGTTCTCAACGATCCAGGTCGGCTAATTTCTGTACACTTAATGCACACAGCTTTAGTAGCTGGCTGGGCAGGTTCAATGGCACTGTACGAACTAGCCGTTTATAACCCTAGTGATCCAGTTCTCAACCCCATGTGGCGACAAGGGATGTTCGTACTTCCCTTCATGGCACGTTTAGGCGTAACCGAATCTTGGGGCGGTTGGAGTGTAACTGGTGGCACAGCAGTAGACCCCGGTTTCTGGTCATTTGAAGGCGTTGCTGCTGCTCACATCGTTCTTTCTGGTTTATTATTCTTGGCTGCTGTTTGGCACTGGGTTTTCTGGGATTTGGAACTCTTTAGAGATCCTCGCACCGGTGAACCTGCACTAGACTTGCCAAAAATGTTTGGTATTCACCTGTTCTTATCCGGTTTACTTTGTTTTGGTTTTGGTGCGTTCCACCAGACTGGACTATTTGGTCCAGGAATGTGGGTATCTGATGCCTATGGACTGACGGGCAGTATTCAGCCAGTAGCCCCTGAATGGGGTCCGGCTGGATTTAACCCCTATAATCCAGGTGGTATAGTCGCTCACCACATTGCGGCTGGTATCGTCGGTATTGTTGCAGGTTTATTCCACCTCACAGTTAGACCTCCTGAAAGGCTCTACAAAGCCCTACGGATGGGTAATATTGAAACCGTACTTTCCAGCAGTATCGCTGCTGTATTCTTCGCTGCTTTCGTAGTAGCCGGAACTATGTGGTACGGTAACGCTGCTACCCCCATCGAACTGTTTGGTCCTACCCGCTACCAATGGGATCAAGACTACTTCCGCCAAGAAATTCAGCGTCGTGTGCAAACAAGCGTTGCCGAAGGTGCTTCTTTGACCGAAGCTTGGTCGCAGATTCCTGAAAAACTGGCTTTCTACGATTATGTTGGTAATAGCCCCGCAAAAGGTGGTCTATTCCGTACAGGGGCAATGGTGAAAGGTGATGGTATTGCTGAATCTTGGCAAGGTCACGCTGTGTTCACAGATGCCGAAGGACGAGAATTAACAGTTCGTCGTCTACCTAACTTCTTTGAAACCTTCCCAGTCATTTTGACTGATAAAGATGGCGTTATCCGTGCTGACATCCCCTTCCGTCGCGCAGAATCTAGATACAGCTTTGAACAAACTGGCGTAAAAGTCAGCTTCTACGGTGGGAACCTGAATGGTCAAACCTTTACAGATCCCGCTGATGTGAAGAAGTACGCCCGCAAAGCTCAAGGTGGAGAAATATTTGAATTTGACAAAGAAACCTTGAACTCTGACGGTGTATTCCGCACATCTCCTAGAGGTTGGTTTACCTTTGGTCATGCTGTATTTGCTCTATTATTCTTCTTTGGTCACTTGTGGCACGGTTCACGGACAATCTACCGTGATGTATTTGCCGGTGTGGAAATTGAAGAAGAACAAGTTGAATGGGGTCTGTTCCAGAAGCTGGGTGACAAGACAACTCGCCGGAGAAAGGAAGCTTAAAACTTGGATGAGGTGTGAAGTAGATTTTTCTACTTCATGCTTTTTCTGTGGTTTGTTAAACTAAAATTACTGGCTCAACAGACAGGATCTGAAAAATATGGAAAGTGTTGCTTACATCTTGATTTTAACCCTAGCAATAGGTGTACTCTTTTTTGCGATCGCCTTCCGCGAACCCCCCCGGTTTGAGAAAAAAGAGAAATAGGTTACTTATTCCCAATTCATTAGGGAATATATACTAACAATATCCGTTGTTACTATCATAAGTAGCAGCGGATATTTTGGTTTAGGTATTAAAACTCAGATATTCCCTATTCCCTGTTCCCTATTCCCTGTCCCCTATTCCCTATTCCCTGTTCCCTATTCCCTGTCACCTGTCACCTGTCACCTATTCCCTATTCACCGCCATATATGATATAATTTTATGTCTGGAAGTTGATATGTGTTAAGACTAGCTATTCTAAGCTAGGATAAGACAGCAATGTAAGTGGAAATTGTCCTCCCACTACTTACATATAAACTGAATTTATGACAAAACCTTTACGGAGACTAGACCCAGGAACACATTAGCATGGTCAATCAGAACTTAACCGCTACAGAAATTGGATTTACCCACGAAGATTTCGCTGCTCTACTTGATAAATACGACTATCACTTCAGCCCTGGAGATGTCGTACCGGGTACAGTTTTCAGTATAGAGCCGCGCGGCGCTCTGATTGACATAGGTGCGAAAACCGCAGCATATATACCCATACAAGAAATGTCTATTAACCGGGTCGATGCCCCGGAAGAAGTCTTACAATCAAACGAAACACGGGAATTTTTCATCCTTACCGATGAAAATGAAGATGGTCAGCTCACCCTTTCAATTCGTCGGATTGAGTATATGCGGGCTTGGGAGCGGGTTCGGCAGTTACAAGCAGAAGATGCTACTGTCCGTTCTGGCGTTTTCGCAACCAACCGTGGTGGTGCATTAGTGCGAATTGAAGGACTGCGCGGCTTTATCCCCGGTTCTCATATTAGCACTCGCAAACCCAAGGAAGATTTGGTAGGCGAAGAACTGCCTTTGAAATTCTTAGAAGTAGATGAAGAGCGTAACCGCTTAGTTCTCTCCCATCGTCGAGCGCTGGTTGAGCGGAAGATGAACCGTTTGGAAGTTGGCGAAGTGGTTATTGGTACTGTTCGCGGTATCAAACCTTACGGTGCTTTCATTGATATTGGTGGCGTGAGCGGACTGCTACATATTTCTGAGATTTCCCACGAGCATATTGATACTCCTCATAGTGTGTTCAATGTCAATGATGAAGTGAAAGTAATGATCATTGACTTGGATGCAGAAAGGGGACGGATTTCACTGTCTACTAAACAGTTAGAACCCGAACCTGGTGACATGATCAAAAACCGTGATTTGGTTTACGATAAGGCCGAAGAAATGGCAGCTAAGTATCGGGAACAATTGCTTGCCAAACAGCAAGGCATTACTACACCTGTGGAAGCTACAGATGTGGAAGCCGTAGCTGAAGAAGTTGCACCTATGGAAACTGTAGTTGAGGAAGAAATTCCCCCAGCCACAGAGATTGAAGAAGAGATCCCCGCAGCTATTGAATCATAGATTGATAATTGTCAGTGATTACAACTCAGATTGTTAAAGTATATTATGAAGAGGGAAACCCCTCTTTTTTTTTATTTACAATCTAAAATTCGCAATTAATTATGAATGGGGTGAGATATTTTGGCAACTATTAAATGTAAAAACATTGCGTTTTCTAATATTGAAGCAATTTTATTTGATAAAAACGGTACTTTAGAAGATTCTGAGTCATATTTAAGAACATTAGGACAAAAAGCGGCACGGATGATAGACGCACAAATTCCTGGAATTGGCGAACCTTTATTAATGGCTTTTGGGATTAATGGCAATTTCTTAGATCCAGCAGGTTTAATATCAGTAGCGAGTCGTAGAGAAACAGAAGTTGCAGCAGCAGCTTACATTGCCGAAACTGGCAGGGGATGGTTTGAATCCTTAAAAATCGCCCGTCAAGCTTTAGAAGAAGCTGAACAATATGTTGGTAAAACTCCTTCACCTTTATTTGTGGGTAGTTTAGAGATATTAAAGTCTTTGTCAGTAGCGGGTTTAAAATTAGGAATCCTGTCAGCAGCAACGACTCAAGAGGTCAAAAAATTTGTCACTACTCACCAATTAAGCGATTATTTGCAACTGGAAAAGGGAGTTGATGATGGTCCGAGTAAACCAGATCCGACGCTGTTTTTAGAAGCTTGCCAAGCCTTGGGAGTATCACCAGCGGCAACTTTAATGGTAGGTGATTCTATAGGTGATATGCAAATGGCGCGTCATGCTAAGGCTGCCGGCTGTATTGGGATTACTTGGATTGCTAGGGCAGATAATGTTCGAGGTGCAGATGTAGTGATTAATCAACTTGATGAAATTCAGGTGATTGCTTGACAGTCCATCAATTGAAATGCGTACAAAAAAGCGTTACCCTAAGCGCATAGGATAAAACAGAGGAAAATACCGTGACTTCAAATACCCAAATCAAAGCATTAGACGTACCTACTGCCATAGTACAACGTCGTTCCATCAAAACCTTTAAACAAGATCCCATCTCCCCAGAACTACTTAAGCAACTGGTAGAATTAACCGTAGCTGCACCCAGTAGTTTTAACGTCCAATCGTGGAGAATAGTTTTAGTGCAGGACCAAGCCCAAAAAGAAGCACTATGTGCGGCTTCTTGGAAGCAACAGCAAATTATTCAAGCACCTGTTACCTTTGTTTTCGCGGCTGACGCTGCTGCGGGAGGAAAAGATTTAACACCCATTTTAGAGCAAGGTGCAGCCACTGGGGCTTGGAATGAGGGAACAGTTAATTATTTTAGAGGTGCGATTCCGCAATTTCAGGCTAGTTTAGGAGACAAGCGCCGGGAATACGCCATTAAAGATGCCATGATAGCTGCTACAAATTTAGTGTTAGCAGCGGAAAGTTTGGGTTTATCCACCTGCTTTATGAATGGTTGGATTGAGGAACAGGTCAAAGCTATAATTGGTGCAGAAAATGACCCAGATACAGGTATTGCTGTTTTAGTACCTGTAGGTTATGCGGCTGAACCCCGCTTAAATCCCGGTCGGCTACCATTATCTGTTAATGTTTCTGTAGATAGACTGGATAATCCCTATCAAGGCTAATTAGGGATTTGGGGGTAGAAACAGCTTGATAATTTCTACCCATAACTATCCATATATTACTGTTTGTCCGAGTCTTCAATAAGTTGATCAACAAAATCCCTCAACCGTTGCTGCTGTGTCAGGGACGGTTTTAATTTTTTCCCTGACTCCAGGTAAAACCTTAAATTGCAAGGGTGATTTATCGGAGGCTACTTGATTTTGTGGTTTAAATTTAATCCGAGGCATTGCCAAATCTTAATATGTCTGATATACTAGATATCATAGCACAACATTGAAGGTCGAATCAATGCTTTTATCATTCAAAACTGCACTAATTCCAAATAACCGACAGATTACAGCTTTTCGCAAGGCTTCTGGAGTCGCTAGACACGCTTACAACTGGGCAAATGCTCAAATCATAGATATTTTAGCTACTCGCAAAGAAGGCGAAAAACTTAAATTACAAAAGAAGGGAACAGGGAACAGGGAACTCTTAACTGGGAACTCTTAACTGGGAGCAAATAAGAAACTTTAGTTGCTGAGTTTAAAGCTCAGTCAAAAAAAGGATGTTTTTAAAAGATGCGTAGCACGAAAAAAACAGTGTCATTATTTCAATCTCATGTTTTTAAACATGAGTTTTTCCTGTTCCCTGTTGCCCGTTCCCTGTTCCCTCTGACCATCAGCGATTGACTTGCATAAAAAGTTAGTCGCCGAGGTTAAATCTGAACACGCTTGGTATTACGAAGTTAACAAAAATGTCCCACAAAAGGCGTTAACTGACTTACGCCAAGCATGGGATAGGTGTTTTTCCAAAACATCGAAACAACCCCGATTCAAGAGAAAAGGACAGCACGATTCTTTTTATTTAGAGTCAGGGACTAAGGCGAAACCGTTAATTAAAAACGATGGTAAAAGAATTAAATTACCGTCAATTGGCTGGGTAGGTTTAGCAGAACCTTTACCGATTACAGTAACTCATAATTGCGTGATTTCTAGACAGGCTGATAAATGGTTTATTTCTGTTAAATACGAAGTTGAAAAACCTCCTATACTTGCAGACAGACCGACCATTGGCGTTGACGTAGGAATAAAGGAGTTAGCAGTTTGCAGTAATGGTGAAATATTCAAAAACCCCAAAGCCTACCGCCGGATGAGTAAACGCATGAAACGTTTACAGCGTAGCGTTACCTAGAAGGTCAAGGGGTCTAATAATCGTAAAAAAGCTGTGAGAAAATTGGCTAAATTACACGCCAAAGTTTCTAATATTCGCAAGGATTCTATTCACAAATTAACCTACTATCTAGCTAAAAACCACAGCATAATTAAGATAGAAGATTTGCACATTAAGGCATTTTTGAAGAACCACAAATTAGCAGGTGCAATTGCAGATTGTGGGATGTATGAATTTCAAAGGCAATTAGAGTACAAAACTGAGAAGTTTGGCAGTGAATTAATCCTTGTAGATAGATTCTTTCCTAGTTCGCAAATATGCTCTAACTGCGGTAATCATCGTCATAAAATGCCATTAAAAAGCCGCGTTTATGTTTGTCCTGATTGTGGACATACAGAGGATCGTGACCTCAACGCAGCTAAGAATATTGACCGATGGTTTGTGGATATTTTTATCCCTGTAGCGTAGCGGTTCTTTTTAGGAACTACGGTCAGAAACGGTAAGTTCTACCGAGATTGTCTGTGGAGCGGGCAAACAAGATTGGAAGTCATTCTAAGACCGCGATGAAGCAGGAAATAAACACTAAGATTATCGCTGTCCAGATGTGTCTAGACTTTGGTAATTTTGGGTAAGTTTTATAGAACGGATTTAGGTTAGTATAAATACAAATATCAGTTGACGGCGATTTTTGGATCAGTGAATTGCATTTTGTCTCACGCAGAGGCGCAGAGGCGCAGAGAGAGAATATTGCACAGAATCATCTTTCTTTGTCTGCGTTAATCTGCGTTTAATTATTCTTGAAATCTTATTCAACCCAGATCATACCTACTGTAAAAACTATATATTTCGGTCTTTTAAATTACAAAGTGATAATTTGTAATTGTACATCAATAAACATAAAAATATTTGGTTTTGATTTAAAAATATTGTAATAGAGCCAAGATCAAAATCTGTTGTTGTCTCTCTCATTAATTCTAGAAGTTCTGCTTTTAGTTTTTTGGACAATTCATAAAAATTTACATCTAGTAAATTCAACCTCTAACAGTGATTTAGTTTAGCTACATCCATAATTGCTGTTGTCACGATGAGGAAATAACTTGACCAAAAGTAATTGGCTATTTGGTTATACATTGCAGCGAACTCACAGCAGATTTATCAAATAATTTATTGATGTTAGTGAGTATCTAGCAATTATTCAAGTTTGGCTAAGGAGTAGTAAGTCTAGGAGAATTTAATGCTGGATTTTTTCACTTCATTGAATGAGCATAATTTACCATATCCAGATCCCTTACATCCTATCGTGGTTCACTTTGTAATTGCGATGGTTCTATTTTCTGTTTTTTGTGATGTCGCTGGGTATTTAACTGGGAAAACTACCTTATTTGAGGTGAGTTGGTGGAATATGTGTATTGCCACAGTAGCTATTTTTGTGGCGATTATTTTTGGTCAATTTGAAGCTGGTTTAGCGAAACCCTACGAACTGGCTAAATCAGTATTAAATGTTCATACTCTTATCGGTTGGTCACTTTCGGGTATTATTGCTGCAATTACAGCTTGGCGTTATGTGTTGCGAAGTCGTAACTCAAAAAAACTTCCATTTCATTACATAGCTGTGGCAGTTTTATTAACAGTGCTGGTTGGGTTTCAAGTATATCTTGGTGATGAACTTGTATGGGTGTATGGCTTACATACTGTACCTGTTGTGGAAGCGGTAAAGGATGGAATCTTGCCATGAATTCAGAATTATTAGACCAAATTAGTCACCAAATGGGTGCAAATGGTTTACCTTATGCCATTCCGATTCATCCTAATTTGGTACATCTCACATTAGGTTTATTTATCATTGCCATTATCTTTGATCTTTTAGGTGTATTTTTTCCTGTGGAAAAATGGTTGTTCAAGTTTTTGGGAATTAAGGTTGAACGTTCTCAATTATTTGATGTGGGCTGGTACAACATTTTTGCTGCGGCTGTGATTACATTTTTCACGGTTGGTGCAGGTTTTTATGAAATGTTGTTGGCAGCCCCACCAGCAGATATCAAAAGTCCTTGGGGAATGCTGGCAATGCCGACAATGATGTGGCATGGTGTGGGCGGCGTATTGCTATTAGCGATGATTGTCGGTATGACCTTTTGGAGAGGTTGGCAACGTTACGTTATTGGCAAATACGAAGAGAGAGAAGTTCAAATTTCTTACTTGGTTGTCGGTGTAATTATTATGTTACTAATGTATTTTCACGGCACATTAGGAGCGCACTTGGCAGCAGATTTTGGTGTTCACAATACAGCCGATAAATTACTAAGAGCCGGAAAAGACATCAATCAAATATTTGGTAATCGGTAATGGGTGATTAGTAATTGGTAATCGGTAAAAATTCTTAGCTAACGACCGACCACTGACTACTGACTACTGACAACTAACAACTGACCATTATGAAAATTCGGCAATTTCTGAACTTTTTGACCATAGTTACTGGGGCAGTTGCGGTAACTCTTTCTAGTCTATGGATTGGTAAACAGGCTTATTCTTGGCTTCCTCCCCAAGGGGCTGCTGAATCTCATCTAATTGATGATTTATTTAGCTTTTTGGTAACATTAGGATCTTTGATTTTCCTGGGAGTAACTGCTACTCTTTTCTATTCTATTTGTTTCCATCGGGCGAAAGCCAATGATTTAGGCGATGGTCCGCATATTGAAGGTAACGTTACTTTAGAAGTAGTTTGGACGGCAATCCCAATTATGTTGGTGTTATGGATTGCGGGTTATAGTTACCAAGTTTACGAAGAAATGGGCATCCAGGGACCTTCTCATCAGATCCATTTACATAATCCGATGAAGACAGAAACCGCTGATGCTGCACTGGGTGAAGTTTCAGCAGTTTCAGCAGGTGAGGATTTAGAACACATTGATGTATTAGCTAAACAGTGGGCTTGGGTGTTTCATTATCCCCAAAGCAATGTTACCAGTACAGAATTGCATTTACCTCAGGGTAGCCGTATCCGTCTAAATCTCCATTCGGAAGATGTACTTCACGGCTTTTATATCCCCGCTTTCCGCCTCAAACAAGACATTATTCCTGGTAACGACCTCGACTTTGAATTTACCCCCATTCGCTCCGGTACTTATGATTTGACTGACTCTCAGTATAGCGGTACATACTTTGCCACTATGCGAGCCAAGGTCGTTGTGGAATCACCTAGCAACTATCAGCAGTGGTTAAGCAAAGCTGCGAGTCAAACACCCAGCCCAGCCCCTAACCAAGCAGCTTCCGAATATGCCCTAAAAATAGAAAACGGCATTGACAGCGGTTGGAAAACTGTTGAACCCGCAGCACCTCCATTAGTCAATTTCCCTGGTTAACTTTGTAATTTTTCTTTGCTACTGACAACTAACCACTAAGTAGGTTGGCGTTGAAAATTGTCGTTATAGCAAGGCAAGAGGCAAGAGGCAAGAGGCAAAAGGCAAGAGTAAAGAAGTTTTCAGCGATTTTAAATTTCTTTACACAGTTTGGTTTTATTGTGTTCACCTACTTAATAACTGACAAATGGCTAACATCCCCATTCATATCACTGGTGAATCACATCACCACGAACCGCCCCAAACCTGGAGAACCTACTTCAGTTTTAGTACAGACCATAAGGTTATCGGTATTCAATACCTCGTTACCTCTTTTATTTTCTTCCTGGTTGGTGGTATCTTCGCTATGATTTTGCGCGGGGAACTCATCACCCCCGAAGCTGATTTAATAGACCGCACAGTCTACAACGGAATGTTCACTATGCACGGAACAGTGATGCTGTTTCTGTGGACGTTTCCCTCTCTTGTTGGTATGGCTAACTACCTCGTTCCCTTGATGATTGGGGCGCGAGATATGGCATTTCCCCGCCTCAACGCTGTCGCCTTTTGGATGGTTCCTGTGGTGGGTATTCTCCTCATGTCTAGCTTCTTTGTCCCTGGTGGACCTGCTCAATCTGGTTGGTGGGCATATCCCCCCGTTAGTACCCAAAACCCCACGGGAAACTTGATTAATGGTCAAGTTCTTTGGTTATTAGCGGTGGCTATTTCCGGTGTCTCCTCGATTATGGGTGCGGTAAATTTTGTCACTACTATTGTGAAAATGCGATCGCCGGGAATGGGTTTCTTTAGAATGCCCCTCTTTGTTTGGGCAGTATTTAGCGCCCAAATTATCCAGTTATTTGGACTGCCAGCTTTAACAGCCGGGGCGGTCATGCTACTTCTTGATATTACAGTGGGAACTGCCTTTTTTGATCCTACTAAAGGCGGAAACCCGGTGATGTTCCAGCATTATTTCTGGTTCTATTCTCACCCCGCAGTTTATGTGATTATTTTGCCTATTTTCGGGATTTTCTCAGAAATCTTCCCGGTTTATTCCCGCAAACCTTTATTTGGTTATAAAGTCGTTGCCATTTCTTCCATGTTAATCGCTGTAGTTAGCGGCATTGTTTGGGTACACCATATGTATGTCAGTGGTACTCCCGGTTGGCTACGGTTGTTTTTCATGGTGACAACCATGTTTGTTTCTATTCCCACAGGGATTAAGGTATTTGCTTGGGTGGCAACTATTTGGGGCGGTAAAATTCGCCTCACTACACCCATGTTATTTGCTTTGGGTGGTTTGGTAATGTTTGTTTTTGCTGGCATTACAGGAATTATGCTTTCTTCTGTTCCTGTAGATGTTCATGTTAATAATACCTATTTTGTTGTCGGGCATTTCCATTATGTTCTCTATGGAACTGTAACTATGGGAATGTATGCCGCTATCTATCATTGGTTTCCTAAAATGACGGGCAGAATGTTCCACGAAGGTTGGGGCAAAATCCATTTTTGGTTAGCATTTATCGGCACAAATTTGAATTTCTTACCCATGCACCCTTTAGGTTTGCAAGGAATGTTACGCCGGGCAGCTTCCTATGCACCTGAGTTAATTGGTTGGAATATTGTTGCTAGTTTGGGTTCTTTTCTGTTAGGAATGTCTACTCTTCCGTTCATTTTCAATATGTTAATTTCTTGGATGGATGGAGAAAAAGCTTCTGCTAATCCTTGGAGAGCAATTGGTTTGGAATGGACTGTTTCTTCTCCTCCCCCTGTTGAGAATTTTGAGGAAATTCCGATTGTTACTTGCGAACCTTATGGTTATGGTAAGGCTGAATTAATAGCATCTTCTGAACATGAGTAATGGGTAATATAGCGATTCTATTTGATGTATGAATTTGATTTTTTAACGAACCGCAGAGACGCAGAGGGCGCAGAGGAAGAGAAGGAAGAGAATTTTTTACGTCTTATTTAGAATCGCTATAGTTTTTCTCGTTACTTTTTTCTTAATTACTAGTTTCCTGGTTTTGGAGTTTTTTAACAATGGATAGTTCTGTTTCTCCTGATGATTTAGATCATGTTAGTCATGAGCATGGACATGATGAAGAAGGCAGTAAAATGTTTGGTTTTATTGTGTTTCTGTTATCGGAAAGTGTTATTTTCTTAAGTTTCTTTGCTGGCTATATTATCTACAAAACTTCTGCTGTTAATTGGTTGCCACCTGGTGTTTCTGGTTTGGAAGTAAAAGAACCTAGCATTAATACTGTGGTTTTGGTTGCTAGTAGTTTTGTGATTTTCTTTGCAGAAAAAGCCCTAGAAAGACATGATTTAAAGACTTATCGGCTGTTGTTGTTTTTAACAATGGCTATGGGTGGTTATTTCCTTTTTGGACAAGCTGTGGAATGGAGTCAATTAGAATTTGGCTTTACTTCTGGTACGTTTGGAGGAATGTTTTATCTATTAACTGGTTTTCACGGTTTGCACGTTTTTACGGGTATTCTATTACAGTTAATTGTCTTGTTGCGTTCTTTCGTTCCTGGTAATTTTGATAATGGTCATTTTGGCATAAATGCCACTTCTTTGTTTTGGCACTTTGTTGATGTTATCTGGATTATTTTGTTTCTACTTATCTACGTTTGGCAGTAGGTATTTTAGTAGTAAAAAATCAATAAATTATGTAGGGGTTTAGCAATGCTCATTGGTGTCAACTTAAGCTCAAATCCCTACCACATCTCGTTCCTAGTCTCTGACTAGGAATGCAGTTGATGAGGCTCTGCCTCTAATATTATTGAAGGCAGAGCCTTCTAGAATTCATTCCCAGTCTCTGACTGGGAATGAGATGACTTGAGTTCTTTGCGGGATAGAGGTTTTACGTTAAGTTGACACCAATGAAGCTCTTGCTTTACCCTTATTCATGTAATTATATAATTATCCTAACATTATCTATCAAATCTTTTTTCAATGCTAACCTACTTAATTTGATTCCAGAGTCTGTATTTATAAATCATTTGCTGATTTTGAAAATTTGCTATTTTGAGCTAATTAAAATAAGTAATACTCTCGGTGGGTTAGCAACAACATAACCCACCATTAATAACACCAAGTTACAACCAAAAAACCCTATATCTGTTCACATCATCTCACCCAACCATCACCAACTGTGATAGATACATCCAAGCTTAATTTCTGCTATATCCCCAGGTGATTTTGCAATGCTTGACGCATTTCATTGACGGGAACAGTATCTTGTTGCAACCAGATTTTTAAGGCTGCTGCACCCTGTTGGACTAGCATTTCTAAACCATCAATAATAATTGCTCCTTGTTTTTCGGCTAGATGCAAAAATTTTGTGGGTTTAGGGGTGTAAATTAAATCATAGACAATGGCATCAGGCAAATAACTAATTTCTTGGCTACTCAATGGCGATTCTTCAATATGGGGATACATTCCTATAGGGGTCGTATTTACTAATAAGTTAGCTTGATGAAGTAGGTTTGGTAATTCTGTCCATTCATGCACCTGAAATTTATCTGCAAAGGGTGAATTTTGCCAACTTTGATGAAATGCCTGTAATTTCTGTAAATTCCGCCCGACAACATGAATTTCTGCCAAACCGAGTTGAATACAACCAGCAACAACAGCCCTCGCTGCACCACCATTTCCTAAAATTACCGCTCTTTTCTGACTCCAATCTTGATGATATGTTGTTTGTAATGGGGCAATAAATCCTTCCACGTCTGTATTTGTCCCCACCCATTTATCACCTTGACGAGTGACAGTGTTCACTGCACCGATAGCTTGGGCGATAGGGGAAATTTCCGATAATAACGGTAATATTGCTTGTTTATGGGGAATTGTAATGCTAAACCCTACCATACCAATACTAGCAAACCCGGCGATCGCTCTCTCCAAATTCTCCGGTGCAATGGGAAAAGGCAAATACACATAATCTAATCCCAGTTTAGTTAAAGCCGCATTGTGCATCAATGGTGACAGAGAATGTGACACAGGATGTCCAATAACTCCCAAAAGTTGTGTTTTTCCAGTAATCATTTTTATTTTTATTAGTTGTCAATTGTTAGTGGTCAGTTGTCCGTTGTTAAATAATTTAATTTACAATTATTCACAGTAACTTAATATTTCTTCGCAATATGCAAACAAGTACCACTCCTTCTACAAATCCGATTCCTGGTCAATATTGGCAATGGCGCGGACACAACGTATACTATGTCCAAGCAGGAGCAGCACAAACCCAACGTCCACCCTTGCTATTGGTACATGGTTTTGGTGCTTCCACAGACCATTGGCGCAAGAATATCACAGAATTGAGTGCAGATTTCCAAGTATTTGCCATTGACCTCTTAGGATTTGGGCGTTCCGCAAAACCTAATTTACAGTATAGCGGTGACTTGTGGCGCGACCAACTCCATGATTTTATTAGTGAAATTATTGGTCAAAAGACCATTTTAGCAGGTAATTCTTTAGGTGGTTACGCTTGTTTATGCGTTGCTTCCCAACGTCCTGACAGTGCGGCAGGTGTAGTATTACTGAATAGTGCAGGTCCATTTTCCCAACCAGAAAATCAAATTCAACCTTCTATAAATCCTCTGCAAAAACTTCTAGGAAAAACTGTTACATGGTTTTTTAAACAACGTTTAGCGCAATCTTTGTTATTTCAATATACCCGCCAAAAGTGGGTAATTCGCCGAACATTAGAAAAAGTTTATCTTGATAAAACGGCAATTACAGATCAATTAGTAGCAGAAATTCAGCGTCCGGCTTTTGATAAAGGTGCGTTAGATGTATTTGTTTCTGTTTTTAGCAGTCCTCAAGGTCCGAAAGTTGACATCTTACTCAAACAATTAACTTGTCCATTATTGTTATTATGGGGAGAAGCAGATCCTTGGATGAAAGCGCGAGAACGTTCACAAAAGTTTCATGAATATTATCCCCAATTAACAGAATATTTTCTCACAGCCGGTCATTGTCCCCATGACGAAATTCCTGAACAAGTAAATTCACATTTACGTGATTGGGTAATTAATTTGAGTTAAAAATAAAATGGGCGGGCAAGATGCCCACCCCATAATATTCTAATTATGACTTTATCCAGGTGACATCTTATTTAAGGCATATTTATTTAGTCATAAATTGGTAAGAACAGATTTTGATAATTACCTCTTTAGACTCACGTATATAAATCGAAAAACCTTAACACTAAAAATATCACTAATGTTTATAAAACTAGAATTCTAGAAATAATGACACAATCTTTAGGCACAAAACCACAAGTGCAGGAATTGCGTAAATTGCTTGAAGGTCTTGAATGTGGGATGTTAACCACAATTGATGATGATGGCAGTTTACATAGTCGTCCCATGTCAATGTGGAATGAAATTGATAATGATGCCACACTCTGGTTTTTTACCCCAGCTAATTCTCATAAAGTCGTAGAAATTCAACATCATCAACAGGTGAATGTGAGTTTTTCCGCACCTAATCAAGAACGATTTGTTTCCATATTAGGAACAGCCCAGTTAACAAGAGAACGTCAGGAAATTCAATCAAAATGGCAGCCAGGATTAGAAGTTTGGTTTCCTAAAGGCATAGATGAACCCAATATTGCTTTATTAAAAATAAAAGTTAATAAAGTAGATTATTGGGAAAGTTCATCTAGTTTTATGCCGCAAACTATTAGTTTTTTGGAACTCTCACATCGTTAAATATCCCCGACTTCTTGAAGAAGTCGGGGATATATCAAAATTATCCTAAAAATAACTTATATGCCGGATTATCGCTTTCATGCCAATAGTGATAACCAAGATTATCTAAAAATGATTGCCATTCTGCTGTTTCATGGGGAGGAACTTGCATTCCTACCACAATTCGTCCATAGTCTGCGCCATTATTGCGATAATGAAATAAGCTAATGTTCCAATCAGGAGACATAGAAGTTACAAACTGCATTAATGCCCCTGGACGTTCGGAAAATTCAAAGCGATAAAGGAGTTCATTTTCTGCAAGAGGAGAATGTCCTCCTACCATGTGACGTAAATGCAGTTTGGTTAATTCATCATCTGTTAAATCTATGGTTTTTAAACCGTGAGATTCAAAATTTTCGACCATTTTCGCAGCGTCAGCACGATTTTCTATTTGCACACCTACGAAAATATGCGCTTCTTTTTCATCGGCAATGCGATAGTTAAATTCTGTCAGGTTGCGTTTACCAATACAGTCACAAAACTTTCTTAAACTACCCCTTTCTTCGGGAATTCTGACTGCAAAAATAGCTTCTCGACGTTCGCCAAATTCTGCCCGTTCTGCCACAAAACGTAAACGGTCAAAATTCATGTTAGCACCACAAGCAACGGCGATGAGGGTTTGATTTTGAATTTGTTCTCGTTCTGCATAGAGTTTTGCACCAGCGATCGCTAACGCCCCCGCAGGTTCTAAAATAGAGCGAGTATCCTCAAACACATCTTTAATTGCCGCACAGGTAGCATCTGTATCCACTAAAATAATTTCATCCACATATTGTTGACATAGCCGAAAGGTTTCTTCTCCCACTTCCCGTACCGCTACACCGTCCGCAAATAAACCCACCTGAGACAATCGTACCCGTTCGCCAGCTTGCAATGATTGATACATAGCGTTAGCATCTACAGGTTCAACACCAATAATTTTAATATCGGGACGTAACCGTTTAACATAAGCTGCAATCCCGGAAATTAAGCCACCACCACCAATAGCCACAAAAATAGCGTGAATAGGTTGCTGATATTGGCGCAGGATTTCCATACCAATTGTTCCCTGACCAGCGATAACATCAGGATCATCAAATGGATGTATAAAAGTCAACCCCTTTTCTGCTTCTAATTGTCGGGCATGGGCGTAAGCATCATCATAATTATTGCCATGTAATACAACTTCTCCTCCCCGGGCTTTGACTGCATTGATTTTCACCTGGGGCGTAATTACGGGCATAACAATGATGGCTTTTGTTCCTAAACGACTGGCAGCTAAAGCCACACCTTGGGCATGATTCCCCGCAGAAGCCGCAATGACACCCTGTTTAAGTAGGTCTGGTGTGAGATTGACCATTTTGTTATATGCACCCCGCAGTTTGAAGGAGAAAACCGATTGCATATCTTCCCGTTTGAGGAGGAGTTTGTTATGAATGCGGTTGGAAAGATTTGGGGCATATTCCAATGGTGTTTCTTGGGCTACATCATAGACGCGGGCGGTGAGGATTTGTACCAGGTAGTCGCAATACATATCAAGGGGGGGATTGGGGTTGGTTGTTAATTCTACCGCTTGTTGGGTCTTTGGGGTAATGGTTTTGAGTATGAAATACTGTTTGGTTAAATGTGAACTTAATTCATGAATTTTAATGATACAACTGCCAATATTTATGATATAAATATAAAGTACGGTATTCCTACTTAAAAACCGTAGATTATTTGCAGAGGTGTAGCACCAGTGGGCATAGTAGTTGAAAACGTCTCTAAACAATTTGGTAGTTTCCAAGCGGTTGAACAGGTAAACCTGGAAATTCAGAGTGGTTCGCTGGTGGCTTTACTTGGTCCATCGGGATCTGGTAAGTCTACCTTGTTGCGGTTAATCTCTGGTTTAGAAATACCAGATACAGGTAAAATCATTTTAACGGGCAAAGATGCCACTTTTCAAAGTGTCCAAGAAAGAAATATTGGCTTTGTGTTTCAGCACTATGCCCTATTTAAACATTTAACTGTCCGTAAAAATATCGCCTTTGGCTTAGAAATTCGTAAAGCCCCCAAAAAGAAAATTGCGGGAAAAGTAGAACAGTTACTAGAACTGGTACAATTAGGTGGATTAGGCGATCGCTATCCTTCCCAACTTTCCGGCGGACAAAGACAACGGGTAGCCCTAGCTAGAGCTTTGGCTGTAGAACCCAACGTCCTCTTATTAGATGAACCATTTGGAGCGCTTGATGCCAAAGTTCGTAAAGACTTACGAGCTTGGTTACGTCGTCTCCATGACGAAGTTCATGTCACCACAGTTTTCGTCACCCATGACCAAGAAGAAGCAATGGAAGTTTCTGATGAAATTGTCGTCATGAATAAAGGCAAAGTAGAACAGGTAGGAACACCCGCACAAATTTATGATCATCCCGCATCTGCATTTGTGATGAGCTTTATTGGTCCTGTAAATGTATTACCCAGTTCTGCAAAAATCTTCCAAAGTAGTGGTTTTGAATCAACAAACCCAGAAACATTTTTGCGTCCCCAAGATATCATCATTGAAACAGTTGGTAATGGCACAACAGCACAAGCTACTGTCAGCAGAATCATTCATTTAGGCTGGGAAATTCAAGTTGAATTAACCTTAGATGATGGACAAATGATGACAGCCCACTTAACACGGGAACGGTTCGATGAATTAAAATTAGAACCACAAAAAAAGGTTTATGTTAAACCGAAAGATGCGAAATCTTTTCCACTTTATTATTCAATTTAGGCAAGAGGCAAGAGGCAAGAGGCAAGAGGCAAGAGGCAAGAGGCAAGAGGCAAGAGGCAAGAGGGAACAGGCAAGAGGGAACAGGCAAGAGGCAAGAGGCAAGAGGGAACAGGGGAAATTTTTCCCCCCTTACCAATGACAACTGACAACTGACAACTGACTAAATTAGAGATTTTGCTTTTTCAGATTCTTTTCCTAATCCTACCAAGTGATAGCTAAGATCCCACATCCGCTTACCTTTTTCGTCATCTCTTGCTTGGGGGGAAACTTTTTGCACAAAAGATGTTCTACCTTCTTTTTGACGATTTCCCCAACTCCAATAAATACCAGATTGTTTGTATTCAGAATCAGCAACCACCATTGCCACCCGCTCTCCTGATAATTCCTCAGTCACAAATCCCCCAGTGATATACTTTTGGAAAAGGGGGAAAATTTTCTGGAATAGAGGATAGTGATTGCGGAATAAAGCCGTAGTTGCCACACAACCAGGATAGAGAGAACTAAAAGTAATTCCAGTAGATTCATGAAAACGGTTATGTAGTTCGCGCATCGTCAGAACATTACATACCTTACTATCTTTGTAGGCTTTGACTGGTTCAAATTCCTTACCGTTAATCATGCAAATGGGATTTTGGAAACCTGCGGCAAAACCTTCAAAATTACCCAAATCTGGACGAGGAGGAATTTTTCCACCTAATTCATCTGGGTTGTGGGTAACAGTACCCAAAATTACCAATCGTTTATCAGTCGCAGGTGATTTTTGCAAATCTGCCAACATCAAATTACAGAGGAGAAAATGTCCTAAGTGATTTGTGGTAACGGTTAATTCATATCCTTCAGGAGAAAATAAAGGTTCTTTAATTAAAGGCATATAAATGGCAGCGTTGCAAACCAAAGCTTCTACGGTTCTGCCACTGGCTCGGAAATTATTTACAAATTGTCGAACGCTTTCTAAAGAGCCTAAATCAATTTGCATGAGTGTGTAGCTATTTGTGGGGATTCCCACACTTTGAGCAGCTTTTTCAGCTTTAATTAAATCACGACAAGCCATAATAACGTGCCAGTTTCCTTTATCTACGAGAGCTTTTGCTGCTTGCAAACCAACTCCCGAAGAAGCACCTGTAATGATTGCCGTTGACTTACGATTTTGTTCCATTTGTTCAGACTCCTTTGATGATAGTTTAATTACAAAACAGTCTACATGATCTCATGATCTCATGGTTTTAAAGGTTCTTGAGATTGAAATTATTAACCCACTAAATCCTTGATAAAAGTTTCAGTCCCCTTGCGGGGATTAAATATACTAAACACAGCTAAAAATAGACCTTGACAAGACGAGAAGAGCCATATATATGTAATAGTTTAGCTTTTGCTTTACCCATACCTATAGAATCAAATGATTAAGTCATTTTGAGCATATCCCAATCTGACAGAACAGGGATATCCTCTTTTTCTTAGGTTTTAGGTAGGTCAATAAATATGAATATGCGATCGCCTGCTTTTAAGCCTTCTAAAACCTAAGTTTCGTTATCAATATTCGCGCCAATTATGATAAAACTCACGAAGAATTGTTAGAGACGGGAGGATGTTATGCTAAGTTATTTTTGTTATAAGCAGCCTGATACCAGTAGTTGGCAAGGGGAGCAGAGAGCGGGTGGGGGATACCGAGTGACTAAGTGTTGCTGTAAAATTTTAGATATTGATCTGCTATATCCAATTTAGAAAAATGAAAATTATCAGCAGTTTTATTTAAAGACTGTTTTAAAGTAGAAATAATGGTTTGTGAGAGATTTTCAACAGCATTACCTTGAAGATCAAAATAACAACAGCTAGAATTACCAATTTCTCTAAAGATAGGAATATCAGCACACACCACAGGAGAGGAAAAATATAAAGCTTCTGCTAAAGGTAGACAAAAACCTTCCTCAGATGAAGCAGCAATAAAAACTTGACATTTTTGATATAACCAACATAATTCATTATCCTTAATTGTATGAATTAGTAGCACTTGTTCTTGAAGGGATAAGTTATGAATTAGCTGTAATAAAATCTCTGTTTCTGGTCCTGTACTACCAACAATAATTAACTTAGCATTATCTTTTAAATTCTCATATTTCTTCAATAAAGAAAATGCTTGAATTAATAAATCTAGATTTTTGTTTTTGCGATGTTGAGCAACACATAATAAAAAATAATCCTGATCACTAATATCTAAATTAGTAGGTACTTCAGCAATAATATCACTAAAATCCACGTAATTATAAATAACAGAAATGGTTTTGAGTGTTTGAATTTTCGGAAAATATGATTTAAGGCTGCTTAATGTAGATTGAGAAACACAGGTAAGACCATCACTATATTCTATACATTGTTTTAAAAAGAACCGATTAAAGATCACATTTGGATATCCAAACACCTCTGGTTTTTGATAAGGATACAAATCGTGAATTGTCGAAACAACAGGACAAGGAAAAAGTGAACGGAGAAAAGGAAAGGGAAAAGATAAATGAACTATATCAGGACAAAGACTATTTACCAATTTTGGTAAACCTAGTAAAAACCAGATATTTCTTGCCAAGGAACTATTTTTAATATCTACAGTAATTAACTGAATTTTTGGGGAGTTAAAAAATAGTTGAAAGTAATCTTTCTGCCATACTCCGACAATTAAGGTCACTTTGTTAACATCTGGAGTATCAGCTAGACATTGAGCCAAATTTGCAGCGTAGCGGCAAACACCTGTTGGTTTTGTAGGTCTATGTAAAGCAGCAATTAGTATGTGCATATTATGAAATTAGGAAAAATCAATTAGTTAAATTTAGGTTCAAAAAACTTGAGATATAACCTCAGTTTCTGATACTGTCTTGCTGGCAATATCTAAATAAAGTTTATATCTGTCTGAATTAGGATTTCTTTAATATCAGGGTAGATGAGTTAGTCCCACTGCTGTTTTTAATTAACCCTAATACCAAACATATACTGAGCAAGATGTTTGTTATTCATTAACAAATTTATAACTAACCAACTCATTAAAAAACTCGGCATAGATAAGCATAACATAGAAGTAACAGTAATTTGAGAGGTTATTTGAGGAGCAGCAAAAGTCAAAATAATTCCAGTTATTTTTTTGATAATAGGATGAATTAAGTAAATTCCAAATGAACAATTACCCAAACTCTTAATTATTTTACTTTCTTGTAAGTAATTTGATAAACAAATCCCAATAAATAACAAGGAAAAAGCAATAATAATATTGCTTAATTCAGGTAAGATGAATATTTCACGAAAAGTGTTGACATAAATAAATATGGATAAAAATAAGAAAAATAAAAATTTACTCTTTTTAAATACAAACGACTCATTTTTCAAGAGTAGATGGTTCAAAATTACAGCAATACAAAAGTAGGGTAGGCAAATCAAAATCCAGGAAATCTGAACAAATAAAAATCTAGCTAATGAGTAATATATTGAATTAGCATCGAGCAAGCTTAATAATCCAGAGAACGCAGTATTAGGATTTAACTGGAAAGAATTTCCTGATAATGAAATATGTAAATCAATATTTTCACTTAGGTTACGGATGATGAAGAAGAAAGATGTAGCCAGAAAAAATGGGACAGCAAAATAAAAGAATAATCGGAAATGCAATGCTCCATTAGTTACAGGAATTCCCCAGGTTTCATCACCGGAATGTACAACAACAACAGCAAAAGCAGCGATTCCTCGGCATAAATCGATCCCTAATAGTCTTTGCTTATTTTCAATTTTATTCATAGTAAAATGCCTTAATTTAATTTCCAACTTCTAGATTCAAGAAAACTATGTTGCAGTATATCTACAAATACACCTTGATTTTGCAGGTCTGTGTAAAGCAGCAATTAATATGTGCATATTATGAAATTCGGTAAAATTAATTAGTTAAAAGAAGTTTCAAAAAACTTGAGATATAACCTCAGTTTCCGAAACTTTTCTGCTGACAACCTCTAGATAAAGTTTGTGCAGCCGCTCTCCCACAACTTGCCAACTATAGTTTTCACTTACTAGCTTCCGTCCGGCTTGACCCATACCAACTCTTAATTCTGGGTCTTTAACTAAATGGATTATTGCGGCCGCTAGGTCTCGTACAACTTGATATGGTTCGTCAGCAGGAATCTTAAAACCAGTTTCATCTGTAACTTGAACAGCCGGTCCTCCTAAATCTAGACAGATAACAGGACGACCAGCAGCCATTGCTTCCATGCACACCCACCCTCCAGAATCATGTAAGCTAGGATGAACTAGCACATGACAATCTTTTAATAAATCTAAAGCTTTTTCACGAGGCAACCTACCCCAAAATTTAACTTTTTTAGCAATTCCTAAATCTGATGCCAAAGTTTGAAGGTGATGCGATTCCGGTCCATCTCCCACAATCCAATATTCTGTATTTGGTAGATTTGCTTGAGCAAAAGCACGCAGTCCTAAATGAAAGCCTTTCCAGTGCAAAAGTCTACCCATGCTGATAAATTTCACTATTGGCTCATCAAGGATTTCATATTCATTCAGATGCTCTATGTCTACCGCTGATAAACCTGATTCCGGCAGAATCTGCACATGATTCACACCCATTTTATAAAGACACTGGGCTGTATCTTTAGTTGTGGCTCGGACTACAGCACTTCTTTGAGCAGTCAGACGGACAAACGGGTCTTGTTCTCCCAGCCAGCGAGCGCTGCTACGAGCAATTTCATAAATTTTGCCATTTAAGCTAAAATCTTGCCAAAAGCTTGCTGGTGCTGATTCTCCACCGCCTACAGGACCCCAAACCAGGGGAATGGGTAATAGTGACAGGAAGCAAGGACTGGAATACTTAACAAAGGTGACATGGTGGCTCAAGTCAAAGCCAATTTTCTGATGTAAGTCACGGGCGACAAAATAGGCTTGAATTTGCCAGAGGTAATAGTGAAGCTGCATTCCCCCAGACTGTCCCCAGCGTCTGCTATCTTGCCAAAAGGGCAGAGTAAAATAAACAAAGTGAAGATTGGGAATGGGGTTATGTGCCAATTCTGCGTTGATGATATCCTGACTCTCATCAGGTCGGGTGAGTACCCAAACTTCATGGTATTTAGCAACTTCGCGGGCAATATTCCAACCTACACCAGGTTCAGAACCCATACCTGGTTCACAGGAGTAAGCAGATATTAAAATCTTCATAGGTAATTGGTAATTGGTAATTGGTAATTGGGAAATTCTTTTTCCCTGCTCCTCTGCTTCCTCTGTTTCTTCAGCCGTCGTTCTTGCCATGCTAGTCCTAGAATAAAAGCGATAGAAAGCATGAAACCAGGTTCTTCCATTTGAGTAAAAATCAGACCAAAGACAAGAACGGCTAGTAAAGTAACTTTCAAACAATCATCTAGACCAAAATGTTGCCAAGTTAGATAGGATAGAAATAGGTATGCTCCTACACCCAAAAGTCCTAAATCTCCCCATATTCCAGCCCAACCAAAAATGGGCATGAACAACGTAGAACCCATACAAAGCCAAGAATTACCACAAAATTCCATTGCTTCCTGACTAATTGGATTGGTGGTAGCACCTAGTGGTCCGAGTATAGACCAATAATCTCTCAAAAACCAGACTCCTAGACGGCTGATAGTGTGTCCTGGACCAAGACCAAATAACCAATCCAGAGATGATTGATAATGAGATAAAATAGAACGCACTGAGTAGAATTTGGTATACCAAGCATAACCATCTGCTCCGTAAAGTTCCGGCCGCGCCCAGGCTGTAAATGCGGCAAATGCTTCTAAGTTTTGCACACACCAAAGGAATCCGAATCCAAAGAGAGCGATCGCACTCAGAAGTTTGATAGTTTTACCAAAATCCTTTGAATTCACCAAGATTAAAAGAACCCAGGCAACTAAATAAGCAAGTAAAAGTTGTTTGGAATCAGAAAAGAGAATCTGCCAAAAAGCGGCGATAACTGCTACGATTCTCATCCATAATGGAAAAGTTTTTTTATTAGTGAAGAAGTAGAGTGCAAAGACAACTGATACTGAAGCCGATACATAATTTCCCGCCCCAGAAACGAAAAAGACTCCACCGCATCCATCCGTGCCATTAAATCCGTTAGCATAAAGTTTCCCCGCATCAATTAGAGGTTTCTGGACAGCAGCGAGGACAAAGTTAATCACCGCAGACCATATCAGCCATTTCTTGATGCGGGTAATAGATTCAGCAGACATGGGAATACAGACGATGGACACGAGGAAAATGAAGGGTTCGCAAAGCATCATGAAAGAGACAATGGCGTTAATTAAGCCTGTGTTATTCCATAATGCACTAGCCAACACGGCGACGAGAAAAATGAAAATTCCCAATAAAAAAGAATAGGTAATCGCAATTTGTTTGTGATCTTTAGTGCGACTTGTGAATAATACAACTCCTAAAACAAAGGGAACAACTGCGAAGTGAGCAAGGTTAAGGATGGAGGGAGCGCGAGTAATTGAACAAAAAATTCGGGAGTAGAAAACTACAGAGAAAGCGATGATAATTAAGCTGGTATTATCAATCCATCCCTTTCTATTCGGTTTATTAGTTGTCGGTAAACGCAAATACATCATCTATACATCACAACTTTTTACTTCCAAAACTTTATAGATATTCTGCATTATTCAAACTTTACTTTCCATTGAGTTCTATTTTGAAAATCCTCTACATTTTTGATACCAAATAGATTTTCCAAACCGGATAAAGGCAGATATTGATTATTTACAGAAACGAGTTCTTTTGCGTCATCCTTTCTCTTGAAAAGTCTAAACCCAGATTTCTCCACCAATGTCAGGACATCTGAAGGTTGATATCCAAAACTCTCGTAGTTTTTGGGACATACTTCAAAATAAATACAATTTACTTTTTCAAGAGTTTCCTGAGCAGCTTCAAGAACGTATTTTTCATACCCCTCAACATCTAACTTCAAAAGAGAAATATTACTAATCTCATTTAAATAATTATCTAGAGATACAATTGGAACTTTGATACTATTCTCAGATGTATTTGAAACTTGGTTTTTCTCATCTGTATACTTATTAGTGAAGTAAATATATCCTTCGCTATTTCCTACAGCACAATTGTGAATTTGCACTTTACTCAAATTATTTAACTCTATATTTTTGCGAAGATATGAATATGTCTTAGGGTGAGGCTCAAAAGCTATTGCCTTACCAGTCTCTCCAATACATTTAGCTGCTGGTATCAGAGTCACGCCAATATTTGCTCCTATATCTATATATATGTCACCCTCTTTTAAAAAACTGGAAATAAACTCATAGTCTTCCTTCCCAGCAGTTGGTTCGTACCAATAGAGACTACTAAGTCCAGTTGGATTAAAAAAAATTTTATAGTCCTGAACCTTGATCTTAATTTTAAACAACTTACCAAGCCCAGATCTTCCCATCAAACCTGCCGTTAAGCGGCGCATTGGATATTGGTCTCGAACGATGTCCAAAAATTTTTTTCCAACAGTCATATGTTTTTGTCCAATAAAATTGTTCATCTGTAAAGCTAAAACTTTTGGATAATTCTTGTATATCACTTTTCTTTAAACAGAAAAGTACCTATTCAAAAATATATCTCATATACTGATTCAAAACTACTTCATCAGAGAATTCTCTTTCCATTAACTTTCTGCTATTCTGCTTCATTATTGCTAGTAAATCCTTATCTTTAATCAGTAATGTTAGCTTCTCAAGCAGTGCTGCTGGAGAATCACAAATATAGCCATTTTCACCATTTTGAATAACTTCAGAGGCACCCAACGCATTTTTTGTTGTGAGAATTGCCAACCCAGCACAAGCCGCTTCTCCTAAAACAGATGGATAACTATCACAGTTAGTTGGCAATACAAAAATATCATGACTTTTGTACAGTTCAATATGCTTAGGTTGTCCATATTCAACATTTTTTTCTATGGTGATGCCCGGATGATATTCAATAGAAAAACTTGTTACCATTGTCATTTTTAAGCCCGGTTTATAATTTTCCTTAAACCACTTTAAAAGTACATTTCCCCCCTTACGCTGGAAATCTCCTCCTACAAAGAGAATACGAACTTCTTGATCTCCACGCTGGGAACTGGGTGTAAATAGTTGGAGATCAAAACATAAAGGTAATTTAACTTTTCTCAGCTTACTGTCAGGGATGTCATAGTCTTTAGCTATTTGCTTGACTATAGCATTTGTTAATCCAAGTACATATCTTTGTGAATTCAGAATCTTTTTATGAATGTGTGTTAACCAACCTGGAGACGTTGAGATTTTCCAGATTGGCTCATAGAGTTTTCTAGTCCAGTCTGTAACTATATAACTTCTATTATTTCCAGTAGCAAGATATCCAAATAGTGCAACAGATACTCCAATAAATAAGACTTTTCGCTCCTCCCGATTTGCTTGGTGTATAATCTTATGAAGTTTTCGTGACTCTCTAATTCGGGAGATAAATAAGGATGAATAATGTATAGTAAAAATAGATAGTGAATGCGGATGACGAGGAGTTCGCTGAAAACGGAAATTTTTTAAGTTTATTTTAAATCTATTTTGAAATACATTGATGCGTGGATGCAAATTAAGAGGAGTTGGTACAAAACGAAAAATTTTGAGGTCTATTTCAGGTCTATTTTCAAAGAGATCAATAAAACGCTTTTCAAAGGTTGTACTACCAAGATCAACGGGAAAAGTAACTAACAAAAGTTTTTTCATTTCATTACCTCAAGCAATGTATATTTCTTCATCTTCTAAACCAAAAAAATATCTATTATTTAACAACATTTAGTTTTGCTTCTAAATGTCTTGCTAAATCGGATGAAATATTCCCTATTGAACGCTCTATGTAATGTTCTTCAAATGAAATAAAATCGTTGCTTACTAACTCTAATGATTGTTGTATTGCTGTTTCTAAATCAGATTCATTTTCATAAGAAATTCCAACTTGAGTAGGGTAATTTATCTGATTATTCATTAACGGAAAATTGGGGCATAAGACAAAAGTTTTAGTTCCAATTGCATCCGCAGCAACACCACTACATCGGTAAAAATATTTCGATTTTTCATAATTTAGAATAATAATATCACATTCTGTCAATGTAGTATGATAATCATCTTTTTTAGAGGTGTTAACTAACTTTATGCGATTGTTATCTATCTCTAATTCAGTAAATGGCGATAAATCATCAGTGCCAATAATCAGTATAAAATTTATACTTTTTTGTATTTTCAGCAATAATTTTAAGGTTTCTTCCATTTTCTTTCCTTGTCTATATTTTCCAATTAACCCGATTTTTTTCTGCTGATTTAATTCTCTGTTAGATACATTAAGTAATTTTGATTGAACAACAGGATGAAGCAAAGATATATGTTTATCTATATCTTTATCGCTAAAGCCAATATATTTTAAGATCATAAATGTCTCATTTAAAATAAATTTATAATTTAGCAGATTGTAAAGTTTTAACATAAATCTTGATGGTAAATTATCAAAAGCTTGCTGAATATTATGATGAGTAAGTATATAAACATTTTTGGTCGTAAACAGAGAAAAGCAATAGGTGAAAATTAAAAATTCATTTGAGAAACCATGCAAAATTATTACTTGTTTGTTCTTGTTTATTCTAATCTTCTTGCCCATATCTATATGGCATAAAGTTAAACCAATTGCTTTAAATAATTTGCAAAGCAGCGGATTTTTAATAGATGGTAAAATGTGAGGTTCTTGTCCTGTGATAATAGCTATGTCAAGAATTGACTCCTTAGCTACCTGATTAAATACTTGTAAGTGATTGCAATCACCCATTATTCTTTCTCCCTTAAATATTAGAGGTGAATTGTCATTTTTTACTTGGTTAGTGTGTCTGTCCAATTTATTCAGAATAAAAACGGCTTTCAGACTAAACTATTGTTTGCAACTGCAAGTTTTAATTGTTGACTTGTTAACTGCTCATAAATTGAAACTAAATGTTCTGCTGATTTTTTCCAAGTCAACTGTTTAGCTCTCACAAATCCCTGAGAAACCAATTTTTGAGAATATATGGAATCCTGTTTGAGTCTAACTACAGATTCAGAAATAGTTTGGATAATTGCGTTTGATTCGTTCTATCACTTCCAAAAAAGCTTTGACTTCGCAGTAGATATCTTGTTCGTAAAAGACTTCTTTAGACTTTGTGCTGTAATGCTTGCGAGTCTCAATATCAGTCATTTCTAGCATTCTGTCCGCTAAGACATCAGAATTACCGCAAGGATAGATCAGACCGTTGTAGCGATGGCGAACTGTATCGTTATACCCCCAATTACCACAGCGATCGCTTAAAATAGGTGGACAACCTGACACCATTGCTTCTGAAACTACAAGAGGATGGGGATCAATCCAGGATGTGACTACAAACACATCCATTGCTGCATAGTAAAGAGGAATTTTGGCTTGATTCACAAAACCCAGATTGATCACCTCTGCATTACGCAGTTGGCTAAGACGTTGATTAATCTCGGATTCTAAGTCACCTCCACCAATCATGATTCCTCTGACACGCGGATCACATTGATGGGCTTTTTCTATAGCTTCAATAAATTCAAAGGGATTTTTACGCTCAATATATTTACCTGCAAACCCATATATTAAAGTATCCTCATTCCAACTAATTTCCTGACGAATTTTCTGAATTTCGTCTTGGTTTTGCCTAATTGATTGCTCAAATCGTTCACCATCTACGGGGTGACACCCACGGACAATTTTTTCGTCTGCAACACCATAATGGCGTAAGTGAATTTCATTATGGTCGCCACAGGAGAGCCAGTAATCTGCTAAATTAAGCATCCAGGGGTAAAGAATCGCCATCATAATTTGCCGCGAGCGACTGTAGCGACAATCGGACATGATGGTTGCATCGTTCTGCATAATTAAAGGAATGCCACGAAGTTTACACAGCAGAGCAGTTAATCTATAGGAGTAATTCACAAAACTCTGCATGAAAATGGCATCGAAATTATCTGAGGTTAGATAACTAAACAACTCTGGGCTGATAACGTTCTTTTTTTGTTGGGATGGAACTTTTCCAGACAAATCTTTGAGGTAATCATACTCGTAACCACTCAATAAGTCAACATCCCAAGGTTGAGAACTTTTACCCAGTAAAATGTCACCACTCGTTTGGTTTTCATTGCACAGATAAAATACTTTGACTGAAAGACCCGCTTGTTCATTCAGCTTTTTCCATAGAGGTCCGTGATGTTGAGTTGGATGGGTAAAAACAATGCCTAAACGAAATGGAGTCTTCATAAATCTGAATCTTTGATAAATATTTATTATTGGCGGCTTATTTAACTAATGCGCGAATTTTAATTAATATCCGATCAATTGTTCTTGGACGAAGGTGCGGAGCATATAACCAGGTAAAACCCAATTTTGCTAGTGGAACTGGCATCAGTCCAACCCAGAGAAAAAAAATGCTGTAAATACATCGTTTCTGCCAGTTAAAGTCAGAATATTTCCAGAGAGACCAAAACCCCCAATAAATAAGTTGAAGTGAATTATCTGAAGAAACAGGATGGGCTTGAGGTTCTAGACGCAGAGATGCTAAACGTGACCACAAACGACCCAGGGATCTCTTTTCCAAGTCATTAGGAACTTCCAGTCCGAACTCCTTAGCTCGTTGTAGCAGTAGGGAAAAGTTTTGCAAGTCATGTTGAACAAATCGGCGAAATCGGCTGCCCGAAACTGATGTTAACGCCCATTGGTTGCTGTTGTGAATGCGATATAAACCAAGTGCTTCTTCAATGCTCACAACCTGACCATAAAATGGTGTTGAGATCATCAAATAGTCATCTGCTGTGGTCTTATAGTCATCAGGAATTGGGAAAACATTAGTTAGAACAGTCCGACTGTAAGCATTACCGCTCATCGGCGTACTTGTATAGCCACTGGTTTCTAGCAAATGCCGCCACACCTCTCCAGAAGATAACTTTGCTTCAGTCGTAGGAATGTAATATCCTAATGGTTCTTTTTGGGTATCAACGACTTGTAAGCGGTAGTGAACTTTGCCAACTCCTGGCTTCCACGCCTTTACAACCTGCTCAACTGCATTAGGCAAGAGACAGTCATCAGAGTCAAGAAAAAGGATAATATCACCATGACTTGATCCAAAGCCACTATTTAGAGCCGCAGCTTGTTTGCCGTTTTCTTGAAAGATGGGGATGATGCGATCGCTATAGTCAGTAATAATATCACGGGAATTGTCAGTTGAACCATCATCACTCCCGGTTCGCCCATTTTTTAGGGAGTTAGGAAAAATGTGCAGATAAAAGTATAATCAGAGACAGGTTGTACAAAATAAGCTGAGTAAGTATATGTTCGACGTTATGGCAACTGAATCCATAATTACAAACGAACGAGTAGATGACATACCCGTACTACTCACACAGATAGAACGGATGGGTGTACAAAAGCTAATAGATAAAAACTTCCCCACCCATGGAAATTGGCGAGGACAAAGCTTGGGGAATGTAGTAGTGATCTGGTTAACACATATCTTATCGCAAGCAGACCACCGTT